>CAJWOS010000311.1 GCA_913044235.1 uncultured Pseudomonadota bacterium | reverse complement strand
AAGGCGAAGGCGAAGGCGAAGGCGAAGGCGAAGGCGAAGGCGAAGGTGAAGGCGAAGGCGCCATCACCCACACCGTCACCAGCACCGACGGCTCGATGGACTTCTCGCCCGCAGATCTCGTCATCTCCGTGGGCGACACCGTGCGCTTTGAGATGTCTGCAACCCACAATGCGGTGGAAGTTAGCGAAGCCACCTACGATTCCCGTGGAACGGACGCTCTGGAGGGCGGATTCTACGTCGACTTCGGGCAGACGGGTGAGGTCCTCTTCGAGGAACCTGGCGTGCACTACTACGTTTGCACACCGCACGTCCGGATCGACATGATCGGCACGATTACTGTCGAGTAGCAGCGGCATTTGTGGGTTCTGCGCGCTGCTGCTGACCGGCTGTCGTTCCGCCTTGCGGATGATGGCGTGGCCTATCGGTGGTGCGCATTGGACCCGTGAGGGACTGCGCAGAGTGGACCCGGTCGACCCGAAGCCATCGCATCGGGTCGACCCCCCGCACCGCTCTCCGAGGTTGCTCCCGGCCAGACCTCGATCGATTCCCTGCCTGGCCGATTTGGGGAATCCTCAGCTGGTGACCGGGTGCTGCGCTGGGGTCAAGCGGGAGCGGACGTCAAGGCGTCTCGGAGCTGGTCGGTGGCCCGCAACAGCTGGCTGTGCATGATGATCAGCAACAGCTGACGGATGGCCTCTGCCTCTGGCGTGGCGCGGCTCGCTGCGGCCATGAACACAGGCCGACGCATCCGAAGGACGGTGGCGGCTTCGTCGACCGTGCAGGTGGAGGTGCGTTGCTTGCCATCCATGACGCCGGTTGCGCCCAGCAACATGGGGCTCTGGAGAATCGCTGCCTCGACGTCCTGTCCGCTGGAGCCCTTCACCGTGACTTTGACCGAACCGTTCATCACGAAGAGGATGGAGTCGCCGGGATCCCCCTCCCTGAGCAAGACTGTGCCTGGCAGAACTTCGATGACGGGGGCCGCAGACCAGAACTGAGCGAGGTCAGCTGCCCGGTCGCGGGGCATGCGGATCGGTCGGATCATCTGCTCGCAGGCTTTCAGTAGAGCGTCGCTCATGCCAGTCCTCCCAGCGCGTTGAGGAAGGAACGCCACATGCCGGTCGGTTTCGGTGACGGGACTTTTGGGCTTGGTCTGGGCGATTTCGGCTGGGATTTTTTCCGTACGAGCGTTTGCATCTGGTCCTGGGTCCTTCGCAGGCGGAGCGCCGTGACCTTCAGCATGGACATCTGAATGGCGGCCAAGACCTTGGTGCCTTCCAAGCGTGTGAGATCTCGACGGGTAATCACCAGAGCATGGACGAAAGCAGTTGCGGTGAGGGTCACGCTGCGCACTTCCGACTGCACCATCAGACCAGACTCACCCACGAGTCGACCGGATTCCACAGCGTTGAGCACGGTGTGCCCCCGCGCGGTTTGCGTCGACGCCTGGAGACTTCCCTCCACGAGCAGGAGCGCTCGGTCGGCAACCTCACCCTCCCGGAACACGACCTCTCCTCGTGAGAATCGGATGGCGCGGCAGGTCTTGACGAGGTGCAGAAGCTCGACGTGGGGAACATCAGCGAAGAGCGGCAGGGAGGCGAGTTGGTTGGGGGTCATTTGGATGTGCAGATGAAGGATAAAAAGGAGGGCTTCTTTGCTCGCGATGAGTGATTGGGCGCGTATCCTGGCAGCGCGTGAAGGAGCAAGCCGGGTGCAGTCTGCCCGTTGATGCCGTTTTCATGGAAAGGAGACTGCGGTGTCTGGGGTGCGGATCGAAGCGCCGGTAGAGCACGAACGCAAGCAGGAGATAGCGATATTGCCCTTGGTGGGCCCGCTCAGTGGGTGTGTTCGTGCGGCTCGGGAGCGGTGATGGGCGGGTGGCTTCCGGTGTCGGTCTCGAAGGCTACAGGGGAGGGCTGTTCTTCGAGCTGCGTATCCAGGAGCCACTGCCAGTAGCGATGGGTGCCGGCCACGACCACGCCAAAGAGGACCGCCAGCAAGGCAAGGGCGACGGCCCAAGGGGTGTCGAGGGACAGGGAGAACCGCAGGAGAATGGTGGCAATGACATAGCCTGCGTTGCGGAAGACCATCGGGTAGGCGCTGTCGAGCTCCATCGACAGAAGCAGGACGGCAACATCGACGAATACCATGACTGTGAACAGGTCGAGGTAGAAGATGCGGTCCACATCGAGCACACTGGTGTGGCCGAGCACGAGCACTTCGTACCGGTCCAGGCACCAGGCCCCGAGGTGTCCCGCCGCTAGGATGAAGAGCAGTGCTGCAAGCATCATCGCCAAGGTACGCTTGTGGGCCACGAAGTTGGCCACCCGAGCGGGGAGCGTGCCGAGGGGACGGACCACAGTGGGGCGCGGACTTCGAAGACTCACATGGTAGAAGGCCGCCACCAGGGCAAACATGCCCACGCCACCGCCCATGTTCCAAAGGATGTCGGTGAGGGCATCTTGCTGGCGACCGATGGATGCGAGCGCGTCGAACTTCGCGACATCCTTGAACACACCGCGGAGGATGATGAGCGACACGATCTCGAACTGCTTGCCCAGCGAAACGGTCATCGACGCGGGCAGGGTGAGCACCAACTGGAGGACTTCGAAAAATAGGATGAAGCTGAAGGGGGTGTACAGCGCAGCGAGGAAGCTGGTGCCCAGGGCGGCCGTGAGGCTGGGCGGCAACACCTGTGCCCGGGCGAGAGCCACCAAGAGCAGGTGCAGCGCGAGTCCGAGCATTGACAGCCGGATCACAGTGCGCTCAAGGCGATGCAAGACCGATGGGCTTGCCACCGCACGATACGCAGCGGACAGGCGGTTGAGCATGGACTGGGGGATGAGGGTCACGGCTGGGCTCCACAGGATGCCCTACCCCTCTGGGTCGGTCATGCTCAGACCTTTCGACTGGCGTGGGCTGCACCGTGGTGACTGACACGGACCAGCTGCCGGTCGGTGCGCGTTCGCGCGCCATGGTCTGCACCGCTTCCTCCGCTGCCGAAGAGGCCCTCGCGTGCAGCCACCGCCGGACTCCGCTCCCACAGCATCGACGTGTATGGCCAGCGCATCGTTCAAGGGGAGTGTCCTGCCCCTGACGGGGGGCAGGAGATGGTCTTTCCGATCGGTCGGCAGGTCGAGCCGGCGATCGAGCGGGAGTGTGCGCCACCTGGGGTACAAGCCCGAATGCAGCGACACTCGAGGTGAGGGGGCGGCTTCGACCCGGAGGATCTGGTTGCCGCTCAGTGTGGGTAGAAGGTGGGCGTACCGGGCCCCACGGGCAAGCCCAGCACGAACACCCACAGGTAGAACAGCACCATCCAGCTCACCAGGTAGGCGATGGAGTATGGGATCATCATCGAGATCAGAGTGCCGATGCCGAGCTTCTTGTCGTAGCGCATGGCGAAGGCCAGGATCAGCCCGAAGTAGCTCATCATGGGGGTGATGATGTTGGTGGTGGAGTCCCCGATTCGGTAGGCGGCCTGGATGACCTGGGGGCTGTAGCCCACGGTCATCAGCATGGGCACGAAGATGGGTGCGGTGACTGCCCACTGCGCGGAAGCGCTGCCGAGCATCAGGTTGACTAGGCAGCACATGAGGATGAAGGGCACGAACACCGCGGGGCCCGTAAGGTTCCAGGTCTCCAGCAGATCGGCGCCCACGATGGCCGTGATGGTGCCCAGGTTGGTCCACTTGAAGAAGGCCACGAACTGTGCGGCGAAGAAGACCAGCACCAGGTACAGGCCCATTGAGCTCATGGCATTGGCCATGCCATCGATGACGTCGCGGTCGGTCCGCATGGAGCCCGTCACGCGTCCGTACACGATCGATGGAACGATGAAAAATACGAATATGAGGGCAACCACGCTCTTGAGCATCGGTCGCAGGTCTTGCACCAGAGTGTCATTGGGCGCGGGATCCCGAAACCAGCCGTTTTCAGGGAGCGCCAAGGCCGCGAGCCCAAGCAGCATCACGAAGAGGGTGAGGCCAGCCAGCTTGAGTCCCCGTCGCTCTTCGGCCGTCAAGGCACCCATTTCTCGTGCGGCGTCGGCCACGCCATCTTCGGCACGGGAGGCATCGTACGCACCCAGCTTGGGCTCGACGATGCGGTTCGTGACGAGCGTTCCTACAGCGGTGATCAGAAAGGTACTGACGAACATGAAGTAGTAGTTGGCGGTGGGCAGGACCTCTTTCGCACCTCCCAAGCCGTACTCCGGGTCGATGATCTGTGCGGCTTCGGTGGTGATCCCGGACAGCAGCGGGTCGACGGTTCCGATCAAGATATTGGCCGAATAGCCGCCAGACACTCCGGCAAAGGCCGCGGCGAGGCCGACCAGAGGATTGCGTCCGACGGACTGGAACACCACGGCAGCCAGGGGAATCAGCACCACGTAGCCCATCTCCGATGCGGTATTGGAGACCACGGCTGCAAACACGACCACGGCGGTGAGGAGGTTCCGTGGGGCCCCGAGCACGAGGGCGCGAATGGACGCGCTCAGCAAGCCGGCTCGCTCGGCAACGCCCACGCCTAGCAGGGCAACGAGCACCGTTCCCAGCGGCGCGAACGAGGTGAAGTTGGTGACCAGCCCGGTGCCGATGCGGCGCAAGCCCTCGGGATTGAGCAGGCTGACCGCATGGATGATGCCGTCGGGAGCGCGTCCCTTGGCGCCTACGGGGCGCGGGTCGGCCACCGACACCTCGAAGTAGCCGGCAGCGCCGGAGGCCAGGAGCACGACCACGCAGATCAGCGCAAACAACGTGACCGGGTGGGGCAGCAGGTTTCCCAGCCACTCCACGCCGTCGAGAAATCGCCCAAAGATACCGGTCTGGCGATGGCGAGATTCATTGGTCATGGCGCGGGTCTACCATGTGTCGGTGTGGGAGTGGCTGCTTTTCGGTGCGGCGTGCTCCAGCCAGGATCGGCGCGCGCAAACCCGAAGCGGTCATGCAAGCGCCCGGGTCGACCGTGCCACGACTCGATGCGGTTCGGAATGATTCGGTAGCCTCTTCAGCGTCATGCCGGCGGATGTCGCGTTCGGCGAGGCCATGCCCGAAGTCGGCGCCGTTGGCCTCAGCGGGCCCGGAATGGGTGTTGGTGGCGGGTTGTTCAGATTGTGCACGAGGAACCGTTGGCCCGCTCGTCTGAGGCTTCCAAGAACGGATGCGACCGGTGACTGTGCAAGCGTGGACCGTGCTGCCGGGGTCTGTGTTTTGGATGTGCCTTTCGTCGATCGAACCAAACGAAAGAATCGATCTTTAGGTCATCCTGACTGAGTATCGGCGTGGATCACGAGGACCCACCGGAGTGCATCCAGCGCCTCCAGCTCGCTCCTCGCGTAGGTGTTGCGCTCGCCCCATCGACTGGATTCCAGGCCCGCTTCATACGGTGCGCGCAGGTCGATGTTGGTCTCCGTGCGTCGCTCGAAGGTTGCCTCTGCGGCTGGCGTTTTGTGGTCTGTCGACGGGGGCATGCCATTTTTGAGGTAGTGGTCTCCATTCAGACGCACTCCGTTGGGATCATCAATCACCATCCCGCTTTCGGTGAACTCTCGGATGTGGACCACATGGCCGCTCCCGGTGAATCCACCTTCGAAGCTCACCTGTCCTCCTTGCTCCCAGGCATCCTGGGCCCAGTCCCACCGGCCGTTGAAGTCCATTGGACCGGAGCACTCTCCATCGGTGACGGTGGTGTAGGTCGATGCGATGCTCAATGCGTCGTCTACACCTTCGAACAGCGAAGCGATGTAGGCCTGTGCCAGGGGAGACTTGATGACGTCGTCGCCCGGATGGAATGCTTGCCAATCGGGATTGTTCTCGAACAAGTCTGGCGCTGCCGCATAGGCTGCTTCCCAGTCTGTGTGCACAATCAGGGTGGTGATGGCCCCCTCAGGCTGCCCGTTTCGATCCACAGTCTGTCCTACCGCAGCAAGCAGCGGCTCGGCGGCATCGAAGAAGCGCTCCACGTCGCCTTCATAGATGTTGAGCAGTCCCATGGTGAGCGAAGTCGGAGAGCACTGAGCACTGGGTGACTTCGAGCCGACCGCGTCGTTGTCGAGCTGGTTCAGGTAGGTGCCGTCGGTCTCGGAAGACGGCATCGTGGAGGCATCCTGGACCGCTGCTCCGGGAGTGTCACCCTGTTCGGTGAGGGTCTCTTCGGGGGGTGCTGTGGGTGCTTGGAATGAGGCTCCCTGCGGCACCGGAAGTCCGAGTAGCTCTGCCAGACTCTCCAGAGGCTCGTCGGGCTCGAGGTCGAGCGCCTCAGGGAGCATGCCCACGCGGGCATATTGGAGAACATCTTCGTCGGCAGCATCTCGGTCGTCTGCGATGGCACCTGTGACGGGCGCGAGCGCTCGGTACAGATCGATCAGCATCTGGTTGGAGAAGTCGGCAACACCGGCAGACTGTTGACCTGAGGACGACTCGGTGTTCTGCGTGGTGGACGTCGAAGACTTCTGCTGTGTCTGGACCATGGGCACCTCCACAGGGGTCCACAGCAGGAGCCGTGCCAGCCCAGGAGTCGACACTTGATGGTCCATGGCGGTGCCGAAGAGCGGCGAACTGGCGAACGGGCCCCCCCCCCCTTTTGCGTGAGGTCGGCTTGGACTGAACGGTCGTGGGTCGACAGCGGACACGGACCTGCACTCACCAGGCTCCGGACGGGCATCCTTGTGCACGAACGCTCGCCGGTGGGGGGGGCGGGTTGCCGGGCCTCATTGTGTCAGGAGCAGGCGCCGAGGAACGCAGGCAGCAGGCAGTCGGTGGCCCTATCCTGATTGCGCGGGGCGTCGGGCAGTGTAATATAACGGATAAAAATCGTGATAAGAACGGATTCTGGATGGTCGATGTCGCTCTGATATCGATTTTGTGTGCGTTTTGTCGGGGATGAAGTTTGTATCTGCAAAGTATCAGGAGAATTTTCAACATATATGTTAAGGAGAGTTCGTTAGGGCCATTGTGCAATCAAAAGGAGGTTTCATGATCCGCAGTTTCATTGGCTTCGTCGTGCTTACTGGCGCCCTGGGTTTTGGAGCACACGCCCGGGCCGAGTCGTCTGAGAACCAAAGCCGTGTCTTGCTCACGACAAACGTCTACTCCTCCTTGCTCACGGGATTGGACAACCCGGCTCCCGGTGCCGTGGACGATGTGGGCTTCGCGTACCCGAGTGCGAACCTCGGACTGCGCATCGGCATCGGTCAGGGCCGTTGGTCGTCCGACCCACGGGTCTATCTGGGTCACATGGCAAACGGCGGAGACTTCGTCTCGGGCTACACGGTCGGGATCTGGGCTCGGAACGACTCTCCGAGTCCTTCGATCGCGGAGCGCCGCGGTGCGGTCTATGGAATGTCGTTCACACACTACTCCTCGTCGGACGAGGGGCGACTCCTCGTCAACACGGTTGAAGCTGGATCGCGCTTCAGCATCGATGCAAGTGGCGACCACACCATGGCGAGTGGCAGTCCCCTTGGACAGGCCGTGGTGGGCCTCACCACACAGGGTCTCCTCTTGAACAACGTTCTGCTTGGCCCCTCGTTGGAGCTACGCATTGGAAATGAGCGGGCTCCCTGGAGCGGTCAGGTGGGGATTCGCGTGAGCATCTGATTGGTAGAGGGGTCGCTCCATCCTTTGGTGCCATCGGGGTGGGGCCCACCAGCCTCGGAGGCACCCACATCATCTGCTGGCGATCCGGCCTCCAACCAACGCTGGGGGTCGGTCCGGGAGGTCGTGGAGCCGCTTCCGCGAGTGATGTGGCTGAAGGTGCTCGACACAAACCCTCACGTGGTGGGTGGGGAGCTCTTCATGACGCCCATCTGCGCGGGAGAGGACCGGGATGGGCTCCCGGCCTCTGGGACTCGACAAGCGGTCATGTGCTGACGGTTCCACGTGGAACTTTTGCGCGCAGAGACAACCGTGCGTACGACCTTCGCCGGAGCCCGGAATCGTTTCCCTCCGTGGCACGAGCGGCGGACGGAGCTTCTTGGTCGGCGCGATTCCATCGACCTCCACGCCCATGGTGTCAGCCGACGGTGCAAGCGGCCGTGTGGGTTCCGCACCGGTCGGTCGGCAGGCCGTCATGTGGCCCGATGCGGCAGGTGCATTCGATGACGTGCTCTGCAGCGCGGAGTCGGCACGCTCAGCGGGCTCGCTCGTATTCCAGATCGGAGCCGAAGTAGATTTCATCGAGCGTGCCGCCTCGGCTGTCGATGAGGAGGACCGAGCCGCTTTCGATGACCTGGTAGTCTTCATCGAAGACCATCAGATATTCCCAGCGCTCTGCGCCCCCAACGGTCGAGCCTTCGGGTTCGCTCCAGTCGATGGTGCCCAGGAACGCCCGGTCGTCGAGATCGAAGGAGATGTCCACGAAGTATTTCTGGTCGGGAAACGATCGCCCGCTGTCCAGCTGAAAATCGGCGGCTTCGTAGCTGATGTAGATCTCATCCTCGGCATCGAAGTGGTACGAGGCGTATCCCTCACCGCCATTTTGGATGAAGACCGTTCCAAGGAGGGGATTCACGTCGGCATCGGTATCCGCATCGGTGTCGGCATCGGTGTCGGCATCGGTGTCCGCGTCGGTGT
>CAJWOS010000310.1 GCA_913044235.1 uncultured Pseudomonadota bacterium | reverse complement strand
CCCAGCGACGCGTAGTCCGGCGGGTCCCGGCCGAGCCAGTCGTCGCTGAGCAGGCCGCCGGCGAGGGAGCCGTGGGCCAGCAGCCGCACGCCGTGCGCCGCGCAGAGCGCGCACAACCCCGACGACGACGGCCGGTGGTCGATAACCGACAGATTCACCTGGACGCAGGCGATCTCCGGCCCGTCCTCCTCTTCCAAGAGCGGCCGGAGCCTGGAAACATCCACGTTCGTCAGCCCCACGTCCTTGACGACGCCGCGCGCCTTCATCGCCTCCAAAGCCCGAACGGCGCCGACGAAGCCCTCCTTGGACCAGTCCCACCAGTGCAAATACACCAGGTCCAGCCGCCCCACGCCCAGCCGGTTCGCCGACCGCCAGACGGACGCCTCGACGCAGCGCTCGAGCGCCAGCTCGCCGGATTGAACACGCAGGCTGCACCGAAGCCGCCCTCCACAACGGAATGACATTCAGAGGCAATCGCCAAAACCACCCACGCGTGCCATTCATGAAGCATCGCTCCCGGCAGCCTCGCTCGCGCGCGTATCGGATGTGCCGGTCACACGGCATGATTCCGGCGCCCGTTTCATGTTGGAGTCGTTTTGTCCCTGCCCACCTCCTCCCTCCTGTGTGCTGCCATTTTGTACGGCACACCTGCGAGCGACGAGCCCGTTGTGCGGTGGGTCGAGCGGCCGAGCACCGCGGCGGCACCGCCGGCACATCCCTTTCAGATCACACTCGCGCCGGCACGTCCAGGCCCGGCGGAGCCCATCCAGCTCCACGCCGCCACTCCCATCGACATCGAAGTGGAAGACGCCGACATCCGCTCGGTTTTGCGCCTGTTCTCCACCACGTCAGGCCTCAACTTCGTGGTGCCGGACACCGTGCAAAGCAAGGTCACTGCTCAGCTCACGAACGTGCCCTGGGACATGGCGCTCGCTGCCATCCTCTCGGCCGAGGGTCTGCAAGGTGTGCCCTATGCAAGCGACGTGGTCCTGATTCAGCCGCTCAGCGAGCCTTGACCAGCAGTCGCTCAACGTCGGCAGCGTTACCCGCCGTGTGATGTCCTCACCCCCCGCCGCGCCAATCACCGAGCCCGAAGTCCCTCCGGCTCGTTCGCATCCGCGCCCTCTGGGCTGGCGGGCATGGCTGGTCGATACCGACCCGTCGGGGCCATCGAGCGTGCACCTCCTCCACGCAGCACTCGCGCTGGTCAGCCTCGGTGCCTGGCTCTCGTTGTGGTCGGAAGTGCTGCTGTTGCTGGGCTGGAAGGGCTTGACTCCCGTGCAGATGACCCTGCTGCAAGCGCGGGGGTCCAACATCCACCTCAGCTGGTTCGACTTTCCGTCCCACTTGTTCTTCAGCGACTCAGACGCGAGCATCGTGGGGGGATGCGTCGTGGGTGTCGCCCTCAGCCTTCTTGCCCTCCTGGGCGTTTGGCCACGGGTGATGTTCGCGCTCAACGGCCTGCTGTACCTGGGCTACTGCGTGGCGGCGGAGACCTTCCTCGGCTTTCAGTGGGACAACCTCCTCGTGGAGTCCTGCTTCATCGCGGCACTCCTCCCTCGGGATCGCGTGGCCCGAGCCGCCCACTGGATGGGCCGGGCCCTGCTCTTCAAGGTCTTCTTTCAGTCGGGCGTGGCCAAGTGGGGCAGCCCCACTGGCGACTGGTTCGATGGCTCAGCGATGGCGCACTACTACGAGACGGCCCCGCTTCCGACCGCACTCGCTTGGTACGCGCATCACCTGCCCGATGGCTGGCATCGGCTTGAGTCGTGGTGGACCCTCCTCTTCGAGCTGGTCTTCGCTTGGGGCGTATTTCTCGGGCGCATCCCTCGCATGGCTGCACTGGCCGCCTTCACCGTGTTCTTCGTCGTGGACTTCGCCACTGCCAACTATGGGTTCTTTGTGCCCCTCACCGCGGTCTGGTGCCTCCTCCTCCTCCCTGGGTCCACCACCCAGGCGGTCGTGGGCCGACTGCGCAGCGTCCTGCGGCGGGCTCCACTCAAGGCGGTGGCCCCAAGTCGGCGCCGCTCGGTGGCCCGGCTCGGTCTGGCCGGAATCTGGACCGCCACCTCGCTCTACATGGCGAGCGTGCCCCTGCTCGGCATTAACGTCGATCACCATCGATGGCGGTCCGTTCGAAAGTGGCGCTTCGCCAACGCCTACCACCTGTTTTCGTCCATCACCACGCGCCGACATGAAGCCGAGTTCCAGACCTCTACCGACGGGGAGACGTGGACCGCGCACGCCATGGTCTACAAGGCAGGCCCTGTCGACCGAGCGCCCCCATTTGTGGCACCGCATCAGCCTCGGGTGGACTTTCGGCTCTGGTTCTTCGGATTGAGCTGGCAGCGATCCACTCCACCCTATGTGGCCAACCTGCTGCGGCGAATGTGTTGGGACCCCGACGTGGTTCAGCCGTTGTTTTCCACACCGCTGCCCAGCGACACGAAATACGTTCGCATCGCATACTGGGACCACGCGTTTGCGCCTCCCGGAAGCAGCGACTGGTGGACCCGTTCGCCGGTGGACTTCTCGCGAACCATTTCCTGCGACCAGCTGGGCTGGTGAGGCGCCATGCATAGCAATCCAGACGCCAACGACGCACCGAGTGCGCCCCACCCCGAGGAGCCCGAGAGCCGCTGGAGGTCCCGCGCGTTCTACAAGCGGATGCTCATCTGCATCGGTCTTGGGTTTTCCAGTGGTCTTCCCCTGTACGTCCTGTACCAGATGATCCCCGCATGGCTTCGGTCTGAAGGGGTCGACCTCGCCACCATCGGCGTCTTGTCACTGGTGAGCCTTCCCTACACGCTCAAATTCCTGTGGTCGCCGCTGCTCGACCGCTTCGACCCGATCGGGCTCGGCCGCCGACGCTCCTGGACCCTGCTCACCCAGGTCGGACTCCTGGGTGCGCTCGCTGCGTTTTCGCTCACTTCTCCAGAGTTCAGCATCGCTGCCATCTCCGGGATCTGCTTTGTGGTGTCGGTATTCAGTGCCACGCAAGACATCGCGCTCGATGCGTACCGCCGAGAGCTACTGCCCGACCGGGAGCTCGGCCTCGGCAACAGTCTCGCAGTCAATGCTTATCGAATCGCATCGCTCGTTCCCGGCTCCCTCGCTCTAATTCTTGCCGACACCCTGCCCTGGCGCGCCGTCCACTTGGTAGTGGCTGCGTTTATGCTCGTGGGCATCCTCACATCCCTGTGGATGCCCCGGCAGCCGGTGCCCGCAGCGCCCACCACCTCCTTGGCCGGAACCATCGTGGTGGCGGTCCGCAGCTTCGTGGACCGGCGCGGCCTGGGCGCTTCCATCGCCATCCTGGCCTTCATGCTCCTCTACAAGCTGGGCGACAGCATGGCCACGGCACTGGCCACCCCGTTCTACCTCGACATGGGCTTTTCGATGACCCAGGTGGGCACCATCGCCAAGGTCGCAAGCCTCTGGGCGAGTGTGTTCGGGGGCACTGTGGGTGGGATCATCATGGTGTGGATCGGTATCAATCGCGCGCTCTGGTTGTTTGGCGCCGTACAGTTGCTGAGCATTCTCGGATTTGCCGCGCTCAGTGTGGCCGGCGACGATCCAGCGGTCCTGTTTGGGGTGGTGAGCTTTGAGTACCTGGGCGTGGGCCTCGGTACTGCGGCTTTCGTGGCGTTCATCGCCCGCAACACCGACCCCCGCTACACAGCCTTCCAATTTGCCGTACTGACAGCCATCACGGGGATTCCGCGCACATTTGCGGGCGCCACCACCGGCTATCTCGTCGAGTGGTTCGGCTACACCTCGTTCTTTCTGGGCTGTTTTGCTCTGGCGATTCCGGGGATGTTGATGCTCCCGCTTGTGGCCCCCTGGGGAGACGATCCGCCCGATCCGAATGCGGTACCCTCCACCGCAGCGGCTTCGGTCCGGTAAAGTGGGAGGTCCGAGTCCCCAGCGCCATGCCATCCAGTCCCCCTCAGGAGCAAGACGACGGATGCAGCCCACCACACCGACCCATCCCCACAGCCGCGCCCATGTGATGGCAGCGTGGGGAGTGCATGTCTACACTGCCCTGGGGCTCGCCCTCGGCCTTGCGTCACTCGACGCGCTCTGGCGGCAAGATGCAGCCAACTTCCTGCTGTTCAACTTGCTTGCGGTGTTCATCGACGGCTCCGACGGGACCCTCGCCCGCAAGCTCCGAGTGAAGGAAGTGGTGCCATTCGATGGCGCGCTCCTCGACAACATCGCCGATTACCTCACCTATGTTTTTCTGCCCGCCGCAGGCTTCGTGGCGTTCGGGCTCTTGCCCGGCCCCTGGCGCTGGGCTGCGATGGCTCCCGTGTTGGCCAGCGGCTACCAATTCTGCCAGGAGCGCGCGAAGACCGACGAGAGCTTCGTGGGATTCCCGTCGTATTGGAACCTGGTGCTGCTCTACCTGCTGGTGCTCCAGCCGAGCGCCCCAGTCACGGCCGGCATCCTGATGGTGCTCAGCGTGCTGGTGTTCGTGCCCATCCACTACCTCTACCCCTCTCGCACGCGCATGTGGCGGCCCATGACCGTCTTCCTGGGGTTGATCTGGTTTGCGGCCTGTCTGGCGGTGGGGATGAACCTCGAGGCAAGCTGGTCTCGACCCGTCGCGCTCGCAAGCCTCTCCTACATCGCCTACTACCTGGTGATGTCGGGTGTTCTGCACCGCCGGATCACGCGGGAGCACTCAGCGAGCGACGCCTGAGCCAGCCAGGGAGCTCGGCAACGGAGCGCAACACCACATCGGCATCGCCTTCGAGATCGGCACGGGTGGCCGGCCCGGTCAACACCCCCACAGCGAGTCCTGCACCCGCCGCGCGCGCCATGTGAAGGTCGTGTGTACTGTCGCCGATCACCGCCACCGCAGACGGCGGCAGGCCCGTGGCAGCGCAAAAGCCATGCACCATCCCTGGCCCAGGCTTCCCGCCGAACCCAGCGTCGTATCCGCATACAAACGCGAAACACTGGCGCAGCGCGAGGGTCTTCAGCGCCGCCTCGGCCGACGCAGTGTTGTCGCTCGTGGCCACCCCAAGCTGGTGGCCTGCAGCGTGCAGCTCCCGAATCACGGCATCCAGTCCGTCGACCGGTATCGCCACCCCCCCTGCCACCTCGAGAAAGGTTCCATCCACGATCTCGGTGAGCGCCTCGATAGACCGCCCGTCTTGCAGCACTGCGGCGTAGACACGTGCCACATCGACTGCCGTGCCCGCGACCATCGGAGAACCCGGCACGAACTGGTCTGTGTGGGGATCGTGACCGGAGGCCGCGAGCAGCAGTGGAAGATCTGCGGACGTCCGGGCCACCCGCTCAGCACAGCGGCGACTCACTGGGATCCAAGTGCGCTGAAAGTCCAACAAAGTCCCGTCCTTGTCGAACAAGACCCCACGAATCTCCGGCTGCATGTGCGCTCCCGATGCGAGCAAAACCTACCACGGGCTCGCATCCCAAGCGCCCATCACCGTGCCGCCGATCGCCGGGTTCCCTCCCCCGAGATACGCCCGTGTCTCTGATGCGGAGCCCCCATGTCGACTTCTTCTCGTCCGATTCGTGCCATCACCTTCGACCTGTGGGACACCCTGGTCATCGATGATTCTGATGAGCTGGAGAGGGCACGACAAGGCCTCCCCACCAAGTCGGCCACCCGACGCTCCGGGTTCGAAGCATTGGTTCGCCAGCATCGGCCCACCCTCGACGGCCCACAAGTCAGCGCAGCCTACGACCATGCCGTGGCCACGTTTCGCCGGTGGTGGAAGGTCGAGCATCACACGCCCCCCATCGCGGAGTGGCTCAAGGTCGGGCTCGCTGCGCTCGACATCGTCGATCCCGCGGGACTCAAAGACCTCGCCGACCGGCTCGCCCGCCTCGAGGTCGACATTCCTCCCCAGCCGGTACCCCACATCCACGCACTCCTCGACGCCCTGCACGGGACCGTTCCTCTGGGGATCGTCTCCGATACGATCAACACCCCCGCCGACGGCCTGCGCAGCATCCTGGAGCAGCATGGTCTGCGTCACTACTTCGATTTCTGCGCATTCTCCGACGAAGTGGGTGCATCGAAGCCTGCTGCGGCTGGATTCGAGGCCATCACCGCAGCCTTCGGGGTTCCAGGCGGCCAGATCGCCCACGTGGGTGACCGGCAGGAAACAGATGTGGAGGGAATTCAGCGCTATGGCGGCATCGCGGTGATGTACACCGGAGCCATCGACCGCCACAAGGGCGACACCACCGCGGAGGTCACCTGCAGCGACTACCGCTCCTTCGTAGAGCAGCTGTCTGCCGTCGGGGCCCTCCCATGATCTCCCCACCGAAGCTCGCCACCTCGCCCCAAACCGCCGCTTGGCACCGAGCACTCGGCGCTCGGGTTGCTCGGGCCTTCCCGGAGCGACACGCCACCCCTGGCACTGTCGGTCGCGAGACGGAATTCCCGCTGGTGCGGCCCGACGGCAGCAGCGGCGACCTCCTCCAGGTCTGGCCCTTCCTCCAAGACAACGGTCCTGCCATGCAGGAAAAACGAGAAGTCAGCGGCCTGCTGGTGGAGCTGCGCGACAACGATGCCCTCTTCGTGGCCGAAGTGGGACGCGGCACCGTCGAGATCGTGGTGGGACCGCATCGCACGCTACATGGCACCCGCGATGCGCACATGCGGGCGCGCGACCGCCTCTTCGACGCAGTCGACCGGGCCGGTCAGAAGCTGCTTGGATACGGCATCCAGCCGCACACCCACCCCAGCGCTCGCATCATGACGCCCAAGCAGCGATACGCCGTGATTCACGAAGCGCTCGGCGACCCTTGGCTGTGGTTCACAGTGACCGCGAGTGATCAGGTCCACTTGGCTGTCGATCGGGCAGACGCTCTCGAGGCCACGCGGGTCGCACACCTCTTCACGCCAGTCCTGGTGGCCCTGTGCGGAAACTCACCCATCAGCGGCGCACGCGACCATGGGGTGACCAGCGCGCGCGAGACCCGCATGGGCGAGATCCACAACGAGTTTGGCCGGCACGGAATCCCGGCCTGGCCCGATACCGACTGGTCGGATCTCGTGGCTCGCTATGCCTGCCAGCCATGGCTGGTTCGCGCGCGCAACGGCGTCTATGCGCTCGCCGGAGGCACCTTCAATGCATGGCTCGACACGCTGCCGCTTCCGTCTGCGGCCAGCGCATCTGTGCTGGAAGATGCCTTCCAAGAATTCCTGATGCATGAGCACTACATCTGGAACTCGGCACGGCCGCGTACTGCCCACGGCACCGTCGAGATCCGTCCCGCCTGCCAGCAGCCCCTCTCCGAGTCCATGACCGCTGCGGCCATGGGGGTCGGCATTGCGGCGGGCGCCCGGGCCCTCGGGGAATGGATCGATGGTCTGCTCGGCCCGGAAGCCTGGCAAAGGATGCGGCTGTGGCATCACACCGTGGTTCGGGATGGCTTGGGCGCTCCCGCACCGGTTCCGGGACTCATGGAGGAGGCCCTTCGTCGGATTGAGGCCGCTCTCGTAGCGCGCGGACACGGCGAAGAAGTCTACTTACAGCCCGCCTGGGCGCGACTTGAGGCGGGCTTGAATCCCGCCGACCGAGCCCGAATGGCGTTCCGTTCAGGGGGCATGGACGCACTGGTCGCACACACCAGCGCATAGACCCACACGCTACAGTGGCCTCTCCGACTCTCGCTCGAAGGTTCTGATGTCCAGCAACCACGACACACGGTGGAACCGACGCGCCTTGGGCGGACTGCTCTTGGTGACCACCCTCACCTTTGCTCGTCTGTGGTTCGTGGAGCTGTCGTGGGATGACGAAGCCTTGGTCAAAGACAACCAGGTCACCGAGTCGCTCGCAAACATCCCCGAGTTCTTCACGCGAGACCTCTGGAGCACCACCCGTCTGAGCTGGCTCAAGAGCGGGTACTACCGACCGTTCATGCTCATCACGCTGGCCATTGATCGGGCGCTATACGGCTTGTCGAGCATGGGCGCACACATCCACAGCCTGCTCTGGCACCTGGGTGCGGTCGCTGCGCTCTTCACCCTCCTGGCACGCCTCACACGGCCATGGGCGGCCTTGGCCGGCGCAACGCTGTTCGCCATCCACCCAGTCCAGGTCGAGGTCATGGCGCTTGTGGCTGCTCGAAACGATTCCATGGCTGCCGTCTTCGTATTGTCGGCGCTGCTCCTTGTGCTCGAGCCGTCGGAGCGGAGTCCTTGGAAGCTCGGCGGGGCGATGGTGCTCGTGCTGGGGGGCCTCTTGTCGAAAGAAAGTGCCGTGCTGGCATTGTTCATGCTCGTCGCGCTCGACCTCGCCCGCCCCGAAGCTGGTGGCCGCTCCGCAGTGCGGCCGGGCGGCAGCATTCGTTCTGGGTGGCCCCGCTATCTCGCACTCATGGCCAGTCTCTTGGTCTACATCCCGCTGCGCAGACTGGCCGAAGCGGATGCCGCGATCACGCCGTCCTCGGAGTCCTTTACGATGCTGCTACAGCAGGCCGGGAGCTTGCTGGGGGTCTATGGCGGCCTCCTGGTCTGGCCCTGGCCCCTCACTTGGCCTGGCCCTTGATCTGCTTCCTATACATAAATATGACCTGTCACTGCATTTGGGGCCGACCCGCTTTTGGAGCCTCATTTTTCGAAGCTATTTG
>CAJWOS010000309.1 GCA_913044235.1 uncultured Pseudomonadota bacterium | reverse complement strand
GAGCCACTACCCTGCCCCCGTGCTCTCCTGCTCCCGGCCCCATGTCCACAATCAAGTCGGCCGAGCGCATCACATCTGAGTCGTGCTCCACCACGAGAAGCGTGTTCCCAAGCGCTCGCAGCCCCCCCAGGGTGCCGAGCAGGCGTTGGGTGTCGCGCGGATGCAAGCCAATCGTGGGCTCGTCGAGCACGTAGATGGTGCCCGTGAGACGCGCTCCGAGCTGTGTCGCCAGTCGGATTCGCTGGGCCTCTCCGCCGGAAAGACTTCTGCTCGTGCGATCCAGAGTGAGGTATTCGAGGCCGACATCTTCAAGGAACTTCAGCCGATGGGTCATTTCCTCAATCGGCTGCGATGCGACCGCGGCATCCGCTTCCGAGAGCTGCAGCGTGCCCCAGAACTGGCGGGCCTCCGACACCGTCATTCGACATGCCGTCGCGATGTCGACGCCCGATGGTCGGTCCGCCGTCACGGGCGCCCGGTCGCCCAGCGTGACCGCCAGGACCCAGGGCTTGAGCCGGCCGCCGTTGCAGGTGGGGCATGTCGTCTCGCCACGGAGGCGATCGGCGCGCTTCCCCCACCCCTCAATGGCCGCGTGAATGCCATCCCAGGTGCGTTCCTCTTCCACATGCGTGCGGCGCCCGGAGCGAAATCGGCTCCAGCGAATGGTCATCGGCGCCGAGCGCCCTCGCAACAGCTCCTCGAGCAGTGGAGCCGGCAGCCGCTCAACCGGTGTGTCCCGGGCCACGCCATGCAAGAGATACAGCGCATCCACCAACGCACGAATCCGTGTGGAGCGGAACAAGTGGGCGGCCACCTGTTCATCCAAGGCGTCGTCGAGTGCAGCAGCAGGTCGGGGAAGCACACGGGCTGCGTCGACGGTGACCCTTCGACCGAGCCCAGAGCAGTCAGGACATGCTCCCCAGTGAGAGTTGAAGCTGAAGTGTCGCGGCGTGATTTCGTCGGGCAACACGTCGCCATGGACGGGACAGGCGGGCCGACGACTCAGCACGACATCGTCTTCCTCCCGTGCTCGTGGGTGGAAGACGGCTCGATCCGCACCCCACCCGTAGGCCGTGGCGATAGACTCGGTCAGGCGCACCGTGTCGACCCGTGTGGGATTGAAGCGATCGACCACAAGCCGTCTGTCACCCACCGGTGTGTCTCGCCCCTGCTCGCTCTGCCCGATCAAGTCGTCGATGTCGCGCTGTCGTCCGTCCCACACGCGAGCAAACCCCTCGGAGCGCAGGTCACCCAGGCGGGTGTCAGGCGCGATCCGACACAACAACCAACCCACACCAGGATCTTGGGCCTGCAGCTCCCGCGCGGCCCGACTGGGTGACCGGGCAACCAGGACCCGTGCGCATACAGGACAGTGAGGCTGTCCGACGCGGGCGTACAAAAGCCGAAGCTGGTCGTAGATTTCAGTGGTGGTGGCCACGGTAGAGCGCGGGTTGCCGCCCCGATTGCGTTGATCGATGGCGATGGCCGGTGCGAGGCCCTCCACCTTGTCGACCGGTGGCCGCTCCAGTCGCCCGAGAAAACGACGGGCATACGTGCTCAAGGACTCTACGTAGCGGCGCTGTCCCTCCGCAAAGATGGTGTCGAACGCCAGCGAGGTCTTGCCACTGCCGGATGGCCCCGTGACCACAATCAGCTCACCCTTGGGAAGGTCAATGTCGACCGACCGCAGGTTGTGCGTACGCGCACCACGTACCGAGATGTCGGGATGTTGCACCGAGCGCTTCTTGCGACGGGCACCGTAGACCGCCAGCGGAGAGGCCGCTTTCGGACCTCCGGCTTCTTGCTCGTCGAGAGCGGCCTCACGCGAGAGAACACCCGCGAGGAGCCGACCGGTGGGGCTGTCTTGAAGAGCGACATGTTCTGGCGTGCCCTCCGCGAGAATCCGCCCGCCGCCATCTCCCCCTTCTGGCCCGAGGTCCACCACGTGGTCGGCGCACTTGATCATGTCGGTGTCGTGTTCGATCACGAGCACGCTGTTGCCTGCATCCACCAGCCGCTGCAGCGCATGAAGGAGACGTCCAACGTCGGCCATGTGCAGACCGGTGGTGGGCTCATCGAGCACATACAGGGTCTTGCCCGTGGCGGGGCGAGAGAGCTCGGAAGCGAGCTTGATGCGCTGCGCCTCGCCGCCCGAGAGTGTGGTGCTCGGCTGACCCAGCGAGACGTAGCCGAGACCGACATCGCACAGGAGGTCGAGCACTCGGCGAATCTTTCGGTGCCGAGCGAAGAACTCACGAGCACTCGCGATGCTCATGTTCAAGACGTCAGAGATGGTGCGACCGCGGTAGCGGATCTCCAGTGTCTCGGCGTTAAAGCGGGCGCCACCGCACACTTCGCAGGGGATTTGTACATCGCTGAGAAACTGCATTTCCACAGTGACCATGCCTGCGCCCTTGCACTCCTCACAGCGACCACCCGGCACATTGAAGCTGAACCGCCCCTTTGCGTAGCCCCGCGTGCGGCTCTCGGGCAGCTGAGCAAACAACTGTCGGATGGGGTCGAAGGCTCCAGTGTAGGTGGCGGGGTTGGAGCGCGGTGTGCGGCCAATGGGCGCTTGGTCGATGCGCACGATCTTGTCGATCAGTTCCATGCCCTCAATCGCATCATGCCGACCGGGCCTCGCCGTGGCCCCTTGTAGATGAGCGGCGACCGCTCGGGTGAGCGTGCGCTCCACGAGGGTGGACTTTCCCGACCCACTCACCCCCGTGACGACCGTGAGCGTGCCGAGGGGAAGGCGAAAGTCCACGTGTTGCAGGTTGTTTTCGGAAGCACCGCGCACCACAATGGCGGGTCCGTCCGCCGGACGCCGGACATCGGGGAGTCGAATCCGCTCCGCGCCACGTAGATACCGGGCCGTGAGTGCCCCAGACCGGAGGAAGCGTGCAGGCTCCCCCTTGGCCACCACGTTGCCACCTTCCACACCCGCTCCGGGTCCCACTTCGATCAACCAGTCCGCCCGGGCCATGGTGATGGGATCATGCTCGACCACCACGACGGTGTTGCCCTTGTCGCGAAGACGCTGAAGTGCGCCCAGCAGGCGTACCTGGTCGCGACCATGAAGCCCGATGCTGGGCTCGTCGAGGATGTAGGTGATGCCCTGCAGACCGGCTCCGACCTGTGCCGCGAGGCGAATGCGCTGCGCCTCTCCGCCCGAGAGGGTTGCCGAGGAGCGGTCGATGCCCAGGTAGCCCAGCCCAACCTCTTCGAGGAAGCCCAGGCGAACCACAAGCTCACGCACGATGGGAGCGCCGATCAACCGCTCGTCCGCTTCAAGCTCCAGAGCACTGAAGAAAGCCTTTGCCGCGCTGATCTTCATGGTGGATAGATCAGAGATGTTGTGGCCGCGGAAGTCGACCGCCAGTGCCATCGGATGCAGCCGCGCACCGCCACACGCGGGACACTTTACCCGGCGGCGATACTGGCGGAGCCGTGGCAGCTTGGTGTAGTGCCAGATGGTGCGAATGGCGACGAGCAGGCCTCCCCACTCCCGAACGGTCTGCTGTCGGCGCCCCTCGCGCTCAAAGACCGACAGGTACGAGAGGGAGGCGTCTCCCTCAAGCAGGCGGAGCAGCTGGATCTTCGACAGATTTCGGAGCGGAGTCCCCGCACGGATCCCGAGCTTTCGGCCAATCTTGGAGACGATGCCCCGGTTGATGCTGCTGAATGGGAGCTTTTCTTGGTCACGAAGCGGACCCACCGCACGCTCATATGGCGCATCGAGATCGAGCAAGAGCTCCAGATCGAAGTCCTCATGGTAGCCGAGCCCCGAGCATGCCGGGCACATCCCCTGCGGCGCATTGAAGCTAAACAGCCGAGGCTCGAGCTCGGGCGCACTCACACCGTGCTCAGGGCAGGTGCGGTCCATCGAGACCAGTCGGTGGACCGGCTCGCCCTCCGGGTCGGTCACCAGCAGGCTCAGGGTGCCGTCGGCCTTGTCGCGCGCTCGCTCCACCGCTTCCACCAGCCGCGGTCGCCCCTCGGGCCGCACCTTCAGCCGGTCGACCACAAGCTCGATGGTGTGCTTTTCGTAGCGAGCCAGTGCGATGGGCTCATCGAGACGATGCATGTGGCCGTCGATGCGGGCTCGCAGCCATCCCGCCGCAAGGGCATCGGCAAGCTCCTTGCGGTACTCCCCCTTCCGCTCTTGGACGATGGGGGCCATCACCACAATTCGCGCGTCGGGATGATCCCGAAGCAATCCGTCCACCACCTGACCTGGTGTGGATCGAGAGAGGGCACGGTGGCACTGCGGACACCGCGGTGTGCCCAGCCGAGCGAGCAGGAGTCGAAGGTGGTCGAGGATCTCCGTGACCGTGCCCACAGTGGATCGGGGATTCCGGTTCACGGTCTTCTGGTCGATGCACAGGGTCGGCGACAACCCATCCACCCGGTCGACACTCGGCTTTTCCATGGAGCCGAGGAACTGTCGGGCGTAGGCCGACAGCGACTCCATGAAGCGCCGCTGGCCCTCCTGATAGATCGTGTCGAATGCAAGCGACGACTTTCCCGACCCCGAGAGCCCCGTAATGACCGTGAGACTGTCGCGTGGAATCACCACCGAGATGTCGTTGAGGTTGTGCTCACGGGCACCCACAACACGGATTTCTGTAAGGTCTGGGGCTGTTTCACCGGTGAATGCCACGGACCCTCCAGAGGTTTGCGCGGGGCAATCGGCCGACTAACGCAGTCTTCCCGATCGGTGAATCAATCTCCTGACAGCCCCTCCAGCGCGGCTGTCTCACCGGAGGTCGCGCTCACTCGTAGGCACTCTGGCCGGTCATCATGGTGCACACATCCACCACTGCCCCACGCCAGTCCACCCCCACCTCTTCCATGGAGTCTCCGAAGACCAGGAACAGTCCCACAAACACCGAAACCACCATCGCGCGATCTTCCATGACCTCTCCGGCGTCGACCGACCCTTTCGGGGTCGGGGCGCACCGCTGGATACGGAATGCGCCCGCCGAAAGTTTAGGCCTCAGTCGGTGACCGGACTGCGCTTGGGTGCGTGCGCGAACAGATCACGCACCTGGTCGAGGTCATCGACCCCCACGTCTGCCAGTACCCGACCAGCCGCCACCATCACGATTCGGTCGGCGACCTTCTCAAGGGTGTCGAGCACGTGCGTGGAGAGCAGGACGGACTGCCCGCCGCGACAAGCCTCCGCGAGGGCGGCGACCACCCGAGCGGCGCTGGGCGGATCGAGTCCGTTCAACGCTTCATCGAGCACCAGAAGCGGCGGCTTGGACACCAAGGCGCAGGCCAGAGCCGTCTTCCGTCGCATCCCCTGCGAATACTCGCGGATCAGCCGGTCGGCATCAGCACCGAGACCGGCCAGCTCAAGGACTTCCTCCACGTTTTCGGTCGAAGCTCCACGGAGCTCGGCGGCAAACGACACCATTTCTCGAGCGCTGAGGTACTCGTAGAGCTTTGGATCTTCCGGAACGTAGCCGAGCTGTCGCCGAGCGCCGTTCGGATCCTGGACCACGTCCACTCCTCCCACGGTGACCGACCCGCGCGTGGGCAGCAGCTGTGCGGTGAGCAACTTGATGGTGGTGCTCTTGCCCGCACCGTTCGGACCGACCAGTCCCACGAACTCTCCGGGAGCCACCGTGAAGGAGATGGTGTCCACCGCGCGTACGCGTCCGAAGTCGCGACCGAGGCCGCTCACCACCAGAACATCAGACATGACGACTCCCCAACAAACACCCCATCACTTGCCTCCGAAGTAGGCATCGAGCCCGAGGCCAGACGACGCGCTGAACGTGAGACCTGCCCAGACAACCAACGCGATGGGCCCCACCAGCCATGCGGCACGCTCCCGCTGCCGTCGAGCCAGAAAGGCTGCGGCAAACATCACCGCCGCGCCCACGACTTCGACCGCCAGAAGTGGCAGAATGACCTCTCGCCCGTGACGGACAAGGCCCGCAGCCAGGGCAGGAACCAGCGCTCCCTGCGCGTACAAAAAGCCGACTGTGAACCGGGCGCGATCGACCGCTCCAGACCGAGTCCCGAGGGCTTCATCGAGCCAGACCGGATCACCGGCAGCCAACCGAGGGGGCAGGAGGGCAAAGAACACAAAGCAGCCACCCACCACACTGAGCAGACGAGCCTCCACGTCGGGCTCTGCCGACCATGCGGCCAGGACCCCCAACAGCCCCAGTCCCCACGCTCCGAGTGCCCATGGACGATAGCTCCTCCAGCCTTGCCGGAGCTGTCGCAACAACTCGGGGCGACCGCGCGCCAGCCACTCCAAGTACACCGCGCGGTCTTCCTCAGCGGTTGCTGCCCCCGAGACCAGCCCGTCCACCTCGGTGAGCAGCGCCGTGGCCCGCACGTAGTAGCGCTCCGAGAGTGGACCGGCCGCGGCCCAACCGGCCAGGCCGAGCGCAGGTGGAATCAATAGGAAGGCCCATCCATCTGCACGTCCGGACAAGGCGTACGACAACCCGGCCGAAGAAAACACTACGGAGATGGCCACCAGCAACAGCGCGAGACCCGGCGCATAAATCAAGGCAGCCTGCATTCGGGGATTGTCCCCGCGGACGGCATCAAGCACCTTGGCCAGCCCATCGGAAAGGCCAGCCCAGACCGCTCCGAGATGCACCGCAAAGCCCACCCCGAGCGCGGACAGCCAAGCGCCCAACACCACGGCTACAGCTCCCAACCATGGCACCACCCCGGCCTGCTGCAAGACTGGAAGCAGCACCACGGCGGCGGCCACCGGAAGATAGCTCCTGTTCCTCGCAGTCCGAAGTGCGATGGCCCGCAACAGGGCTCGTGGCTCCACGGGATGGGCGTCGAGCACGGGCCGGTCCGGCGAACGCACCAGGTCGGTGTACGTGTGCAGCGCCATCGCCGCCGCCATCAACGCTCCGAGACGCACCGTGACCGCTTCCAGTCCCGCAATCCAAGCCGACCCGCCACCATAGCTGAGAAATGACAGCAGGACCGGCTTGGCGAGAGGTGTCGCCAGTGCCGACGCGAAGACCGGTAGCCACCACCGCCAGCGCTGTGGTGCCCGCCGCGCCAGGACGGCAAACACATGCCGGTAGGGGTTGCGTGGTTCCGGCATCAACGCTCGCGGGAGACGAAAAAAGAGGGACAAACGACCACTATCAGGGTGGCTATTCCGTCGTTGTAGTTGACGGTCGTATAGATATCCGTAACTTGTGTTCGGGATTCACCCGACCCGAACGCACCCCTATCCAATCTGGCTGCTTGCCGCCGATGGGAGCGCCCAATGGCACGACTTAATCTCGCTGTGTTCATGCTGCCGTTGCTGATGCTCGGCGCACTTGTTCCGACCGCAATCCCAACGGTTGCTCTCGCCCAAGACGATGACCTGGACGACCTCCCCGACGACTTTCTCCAGGACGGCGGCGGCGATGTCAAGGTGCGTGAGGCGGCACCGGCCACCGAAGAGACCGAGAGCTTCGACTTCGGCGACGACCCGGACTGGGATGCACCGCCCCCACCCGTGGATGTGCCGGACGGACTCGACGAGGACGGATTCGAAGAAGACCCGATGGGCGACCTTCCCGAAGAGGAAGAACCGAACGACGCATTCTTCAGCGAGGACCCGCCGGACGATTTCTCCCGCGCCGCTTCCAACGCCGACCCACTCGATGCCGACCCTCCTGAGGGTGGCGTGGTCGGCGGCATAGTGAATGCAAGCAAAGGCCCTTCCGGCCCAACGGCTCCCACACTCGGGCTCGGACTCACCACCAAGGGCAAGGCGCCGCTCAACGACAACTACGATGCGAGCGTTGTGGCTCGGGATCTGGACTCCGTAGTGGTGGAGCTTCCGGTCCTTGTTGCCTCGAAGCCATCCGACTTCGTCGACACCTACTGGCTGGTCACCGAGGTGATGGTCGGAGAGCGAAAAGTCGCCGAGTCTCGCCACCTTGTCACCCGCGCTTCCGTGGCCGACATGGGCCCCACCGTTGTCTGGTCCAAGTCCCACGTCCCGGTGCTGCAGCGAACCGGCTCGGTCGAGCTGCGGTTGAGCCAGATGGGTGAAGACGGCTCAGCACAGCCTCTCTTCACCAAGACCGTCGCCTACGAGCTCTGAGCCATCAGGCACCCGGCCCGGCTACCGGTGCCCCGCGATGTCGTGGAGCGTTCGCAGCGGCTGGCCGGGATGCACTTGCTCACCTCGAAAAGAGTTGGTGAAGGCCCGAACCAGCTGCACCGAGACGATCTGGCCAACGAGGTCGAGGCTTCCAGGGAAGTTCACCGTCTTGAAGGTACCGGTACGACCGCACACCACGCCGTCATCATGACGGCTGGGACCTTCCACCAACACATTCACCACTTCGCCTTCCAGCGAGCGGTTGAGCGCCAATGAGATGGTGCGCTGCCGGGCCTGGTACACCGCAAGCCGCTGCTTGGAGACCCCAACGGGAACTTCCTGCGCCCTCTGGATCAGTCGCAGCGCGGGCGTCCCAGGACGCGGGCTGAAGCAAAACGAGAATGCACTGTGGAAGCGCACCGACTCCAGCAGCGACATCGTCTCGGCAAAGTCTTCGTCGGTCTCGCCAGGAAAGCCCACGATGATGTCGGTGGTGAGCGCCAGATCCGGTCTCGCCGACCGAAGATCATCC
>CAJWOS010000308.1 GCA_913044235.1 uncultured Pseudomonadota bacterium | reverse complement strand
GCCGGCGCGGGCGGCGTCGACGGCTCGTCGTCGGACGGGAACACGGTGTCTCTCGAGGGCGGCTCGAGCGTCGGCGGCGTGCCGGCGTCGGCGGAGGAGCGCTTCGACCGCCTGACCCGGCTGGCGCGGCGCCTGTTTGGCGTACCCATTGCGCTGGTCAGCCTGGTGGACGCCAACCGCCAGTGGTTCAAGTCCTGCATTGGCTTGTCTTCCACCGAGTCCCCTCGCGAGGTCTCGTTCTGCGGGCACGCGATCCTCGATGACGGCATCCTGCTGGTGCCCGACGCGCTGCTCGACGAACGCTTTCACGACAACCCGCTGGTGGTGGACGAGCCCTCTCTCGCCGTCGTGGAGCGGATCGTCGCCCGCTGGTCCGAGGATCAGGACACCCGCATCGAGCCCGAGGCCCAGCGCATGGCGGTCGAGCTGTGCCACCGCTTCCTGGCCCGCGACCGCTTCCCGCGAAAGGCGCTGCAGCTGCTCGACCAGGCCGCCCACACCCGCCCCGTCGATCACGTCGAGCAGGGCGAGGTCCTGGACCACTTCTGCCGGGTGCATCAGGTGCCGCGCCACCTGGTCGATCCCGACATGCCGCTCGACTTGTCGGCCACCGAGCGGCACTTCCGCGATCGCCTCCTCGGTCAGAACGACGCGGTGGCCTCATACAACCCAGAGAAGTGGTCTCGGTACGACTGGACCACCGATACCGAAGGGGTCCTCTGGTACTGCTCCACGGCCTATGATGCTGAGACCGAGGCAGATGCGCTGGCAGCAGGCCCACCAGACGCCTCGGATCCGGCATCGGCTGGCTGCGGCACCTTCCCTTGGAGTTCTCTCTCTCCCGGCGTCGCGATCGCCGGCTCCTGGATCGACAACTACGACTCGGATCACGTGGTCACGAGCCTCTCCTGGTCGTCCTATGGCGGGAGCGCGGTGGTTCACTTCACCCAGTTCGACAACGATGCTGGCTACATCATCGGGCAGAACGATGCGGTGAACTCTTATGCACCGGAAAAGTGGTCGCGATTCGACTGGACCACCGACTCGGACGGCACGCTCTGGTACTGCCTCACCGCATATGACGCCGAAACCGAAGCCGATGCGCTCGCAGCGAGTGCGGATCCGTCGGATCCTGCCACGAGTGGCTGCGCTACCTTCCCATGGACCTCTCTCTCGCAGGCGGAGTAGGCATGCGGGCGTCGCTGCTGGCACTTGTCGTCGGGTTGCTCGGATGTTCGGCTTCTGACCCCAACACCACTGCGCGTGGGGGGGAAGGCAGCAAGGGAGATGCGGGCGACACGGGCGCTGTCGTCGACACGGATGTCCCGGATCCAGGTCCCACGGACACCGGTGCCGGCGACACGGGAGGGGCTGACTCGGGAGGCTCCGATTCGGGAGGCTCCGATTCGGGAGACACCGGGTCGGACACCGGCGAAGAGCCAGGCCCCGACCCGTTTGCAGATGCAGTTGTCTCGTTCACTCCGGGGGAGGGGGCCGGCTTCGGTGCCGACCTCTTCCCGGACGTGGTTCTCGGGCAACCGACTGGCGCGGGGAACGCCGGCTCTCTGGATGTGCTGAGCTTTGGCGACCGCGGCGAGATCATCTTGACCTTCGACGACATCGGCTTGGTGAACGGCGACGGCCCTGACCTACTCGTGTTCGAGAACCCGTTCACGGGATGGTACGAGACGGCCGTGGTTGCGGTGAGTGAAGACGGTGAGACCTGGCAAGAGTGGCCGTGTGATGCGGAGGACCTCGACAACCTGTACCCCGGCTGCGCAGGCGTGGGCTTGGTCTGGACCCACCCCGATAACGACATCGATCCGACCGACCCGGAGACAGCCGGTGGCGATGCGTTCGACCTTGCCGATCTTGGGGTCGAGCGGGCCCGGTATGTGCGCATTCGCGACTCCGGCTTCAACACCTATGACGGTGTGGCGGGTGGCTTCGACCTCGACGCCATCGCCATCGTGCACGGAGAGACGCTCTGATCCATCGCCGGGCCTTCATGAAGGGGTGTGGCGCCACATGCTTGCTGGCGACGGCCGCATGTGGGCAGCACGGATCCCATCGGAAGGCTTCGGAAGCCGCGTCCGAGCCTCCCGACCGTGCAGACTCTGCTGCTGCGTGGTCGGACACCGCTCCAAATCCACCAGATTCTGGGGGCATGAGCGATTGTACGGTGGAAGTGGGTACCGCTGCAGAGGGGTGGGTGGAGCTACCACTCGCGGAATATCCGGAGCTCCGAGAGCCGGGGGGATCTGCGAATGTCACGGTGCCATCGGCTCTGCTGTATGTGATCGTGGCATGCGTGTCGCCCGAGTGTTGGGTGGCTCTCTGGAGCACCTGTACGCATGGAGCTTGCGGGCTGGAGTGGCGACCAGACCTGCAGCTGGCCGAGTGCCCCTGCCACGGCTCGGTTTTCGAGCCCGACGGCACAGTCTTGCTTGGGCCGGCCGACCGCGATCTCGCGGTCTTTGCAGTGGGGCGTCGCGGCGACAGCCTCTGGGTCCATCGTCCGCTGTAGTGTGGCGGCGCGATGGAGCACCGGTCGAGCGGCTCAGGGACGGCGGAGCACAATCGCCGATGTCACGGTCCATGGAGGCGCTTCCTGGAGGTCCGGTACGGTGCGGTCGCTCCATGCTGTGGCCACCACCCAGGGGAGATCGTCGGGCAGCTCGACCTGTGCATCCAGTCGCTGGGTATCGATGGCCGCCCCCAAGGACCACTCTGCGATGATTTCACCACCGGGGCCCACGATGGCGACCTCGTCGACGGGCATCCAGAGCGGCGCGTGCACTTCGATGTGGACCTGCCGTGGGCTGCGGTCGAGGCGAATGTCGTCGAGGGGCTCTCCGCTGACGTTCAGCCGGACGAACGGCCCGGTGGTGGCCATCGTCCGTCGCTCATGCAGCGCCCGCTCAGCATCCACAGGGGCCATCGTGCGCCGATCGACGCCGTCCAGCCATGTGCGGGGGCCCACCAGGGCAAGGCTGGTCCACTGGTCGAGAAGGTCAAAATAGATGGGCAGGTCGTCCAGTGTCTTCAAGTGCAGGGCGTCGGGCTGGACAGGCCACGTGTGGGGCGGGCCTGCCGCCTCGACCCAGTCCGTGTCGACCACCGTGGTGAGGGAGCGTCCTGCCCCCATCAGTGCCAGGGCTTCGTGGGGCCCGAGGTCTCTGGTGTCCGGCGCTCCCCACTGGGCTGCTCGTGCGTTGGCGCTCCAAGGCCAGCTCGTGATGGTGCCCCACTCGGTGGGCGCACGGGCGCCCGTGGTTCCCCAGAGGTCGTTGCGACTGGTCTGAGACACATCCGCCGCGGCGACCACGTGATCTCCCACCGTAATGGCCCACTCGACCCCGAGTGCGCCACGGCGCTTGAGCTGGGTGTTCGCGCTCGTGCGGGTGGTGGGGTGTGGCCATGACTCCACGAAAAAGTCTGCCAGCAAGGCGTCGTCGGGAATCACCCGCCGCAAGACGGCTCCTGTTCGAGAGTCTTCACCGACGTCTTGTTGGGGGAGATCTGCGACCGAGTACGCCGGCCCCGCTGTGGCCAATCCCTCGCCGGAGCCCGCGCCCACGTAGAGGGTACCGCTGCCCTGAACGAGGGAATAAGAACGCGCGTTCCACCACACAGTGGTGGGTAGGGGGGCACCCTGGTGATCGGTCACAGACACGCTCAACTGGCCATAGTCGCCGACTGACATCTGAATCTGTTCGGGCGTCTCATCGACCTCGTCCCACTCGGGCAGGGTGCGCCAGCCGGAGCTGGTCCGACCGGACGCATAGCAGGCGATCTCGAGCGCCCTCCGGTCGCCGAAAAATCCGAAGATGCCTTCTTCGCCCTCCAGATCGACCCGCTGGATGATGCGGCTCGTTTCATCTCGGAGATACACCACGTCGCCATCTTGACAGCTGCCTTCAATGCGCTGGACGTAGCGCTCGGGCAAGATCTCCGGCAGGTCGGTCGCCGAGGCCGGCTTCAGCCACGAGGTTCCGGTCCACGTGATTCGACCCCCGGTGTCTTCGAGGAGGACGCCAGAGCCGACCAGTCGATCCCCGTACTGCAGCAGATCGCCGCGGATGGTGGTGTTGGCGAGTGGGGCGATGGAGAAGGTGTCGGCACCCCAAACATCCAGCCGGTCACCACCATGGTCCAACCACCAGGTGATCTCGGCCTCACTTCCATCGGTGTGGGTGCCCGAAACGCGAATGCCGGCGCCGAAGTCGTCCTCGATGGGTGCGATATCGACGTCGATGAACCAATCGAGCGCACTGTCTGTGGTCGGGAGCAGTGGGACGATTTCTGCCACGTCGGCGGCCGAGAGGTCCACCAGTGTGCCGCCGGCTCGCCCGGCGCGGGTGAGTGAGGTTCGCTCGGCGCGGATGTAGACCGTGAGGAGATCACTTTGCAGCAGCCAGTCTCCGCGCTCCGCATCGCCATCGCCCAGCTCGTCGCTGCAGATCACCTGCTTGGCGCGCGACCGCGTAGGGTCGGGCAGGGTGGGTACGCACTCCGACTGTGCCGCCTCGAAGTCGATGGCCGGGGCGCAAGCCGTGAGGAGCCCAAAGATGGCAGTGCCGTGTCTCATCGGCGCGAAACCCGTGCTGGCACCGGCCCGCCAGGCCGCAGTGTCACGCTCGGCTGCAGATCAAGGTCGTGAGCGGGGTCTACATCGAATGTGTGGCTGCGCAGCAGGGTAGACAAGATGATGGTTAGCTCCAGCATCGCAAAGTGTTGCCCAACGCAGGTACGGGGGCCACCGCCGAACGGCAGAAATGTGCCGCGGGGGAGCCGCTGTTCCAAGCCGTCCAGCCAGCGCTCCGGGCGAAATGACAGAGGCTCCTCGAAGTGCTCGGTGCTGCGATGAAGCACCCAAGGCATCACGTACAGCGACACCCCAGCTGGGATGGTGTGCGGCCCCAGCACCACGGGCTCGACGGCCAGGCGTCCGAATCCCCAGGCGGGCGGAAAGAGACGGAGGGTCTCGAGAATGACCGCTCGCAGATAGGGCTGGCTGGCCCCCGCTGCGGATGATTCCACGCCATCGAGCTCGTCGAGTGCCCGTGCACGGGCCTCGGGATTCCAGGACAATGCGGTCAGTGCATACGTGATGACCAGCGCTGTCGTCTCGTGCCCAGCAGTGAATAGGGTGATGGCCTCATCGCGGAGTTCCTTGTCCGAGAACGCGGTTCCTGCATCATCTCGGGCTTCAATCAGGCGGTCGAGGAGGTCGTGGGGGGCGTTCGGGGCGCGGGGGATCGCCCGGCGATGCTGAATGATGTCCAGCAGGACGGCATCGAGATCGGCGAGTGCAGCAAAGGTGGTGCGTCGGGTGCGGAGCGGAATGCCTTCGGGGACGAATCGACGCATCGTTCGCAGCTCGCGCATGAACGCGGCCATCATCTGCTCGAGGGCTCTGCCTACGCGCTCTGCCGGGATCTGCACATCGGTGCCGAACAGGCACTGGTGAACCACATCGAGGCTGATGGTGGATGCGAGCTGCCAGATGTCGACCGTGCCGGAGATGGGCAGCTCGTGCACGGCCGTGGTCGCGATTTCACGCATCGTGTTGGCGTACCGCGCGAGATCACCCCGCTGAAAGCTGGGTGCGATGCGACGCCGATGGGTGCGCCATCGCTCGCCCTCCGAAGTCAGGAGTCCTTCCCCTAGAACGCCCCGAAGTCGTCGTGTGATGAGATCTTTTTCCAGCTTCGCCTGCTGGTGCCAGAGGAGCGCGTCAATGTGCTCAGGGTCGGAGACCAGGACCACTCGCTCCGGACCGATCCGGATCCAGGCAAGGTCACCAAAACGCTCGCGCACGTCTGGGAAGAACGAAAGTGGATTGCGGGCCAGACGCGAAAACGCCAGTAGGGTGGCGGGACCGTGGTAGCCGGGGATGTCGACGGATGCGAGGGGTGGGCGCATGCGTGAAACTCCCGCTGTGAAAGGGCAGCTTAGGTGAAGCCCAAGCCTACTTCGCAAACCCGATGTCGACCGGCACCAGCTTGACCTTCTTCGACCATCCGGCCGGGATGTCGCCCGTGGTGAACTCGAAAGTGCGGGCTTCGCCGGGCTTGATGGGCTCCGAAAAGCCTTCTTCCATGGGCAGGTTGCCCGGCAGTCGCTCGGCGACGGCAGGCCACTGTTCCTTCTTGGCCGCTCGCCCTGCATCGTTGAGGTACTGGATCTCGATCATCAGGTACTTGATGGGCTGGTCGCCTTCGTTGGTGAAGTCGGCGGTGAACCCCCACCCATCGAGGGGTCCATCGGGATTCTCAGCGAGGTTGACCTGCTCGACCTCTGCGGGACTCGAGGAGACCTTGCTGCGATTCTCGGCCATCCGCAGGCGCTGCTTCGCTTTCGTTCGGAGCTTCTTGGCACCCGTCTTGTACTCGTCCAAGAAGCGCTTCCAGGCGTCGGGGGAGTCTTCTTCCGCTGCCCAATCGAAGAGGAACTGCTTGCGCTCATCCATGATCTTCTGCATGTGCTTCCCCTTGGGGAAGCGCTTGACATAGGCGTCGTAGCCCTCAAGGGACTTGTCCTTCCGCGCTTTTTCCAGGTAGAGGTCCTCGAGTGCGAGGGTGGCTTCGAGGACGCGTGCGCCGTCGGGATTCTCGGTGAGATATTTCTCGTACCCGTCGATCGTGTGGGTCTTCTGGGCAATGTCGAACTGGTTTTCGCAGCCCGTCGAGAGCAGCAGTGCAGCAAGAAGCAGGGAACGGGTCGAGCGCAACATCAAAACTCCAGGCGGGCGGACGTGTCGGAGCCTATCAGACGCGGGCCAGGAGCATACAACGGCCGCAGCCTGTCGCTGACGGCTTGGAAGGCTCGCATAGACTGCATCTGGTGCCAGCGTGCCGGCAGAGGGATTGCCATCAAATGCATGCGCGGGTGGTCGCAAAACCATGGGATTGGGCGACACGCCAGGTGGACCGCAGCCTCGTTGTTGCGCAGCACGCGCTGTGCATCCCAAAACGGTCCGATACACGGGCCACACCACCGTGCAAGCGGTCTGGACGTCGGCGCGTTGGGGTTGAGGAACCATGCAGGGCGGTGCGATGTATCGGTAGGGCAAATGGGGGTATTGGTAGGTCGTTCCCAACGGCATGGGCCCACCGCCTTCGTGGTGAACCGGAGGGGTGGCCACGGTAGGGTGTGCGGGATTTGCGGCCCACAGTATGGTGGGGCCATCATGTGAGGCTAGGTCATGAAGCCACCGCCCGCTGCCACCCTCGCGGACCAAAAACGGCGCATGCGGAAGACGCACCGGGACTTCCGTCGCTCGCTGGATGAGCACGCACGAGACGCTCGCTCCCGACTCATCTGTGATCGGATCCGGGCGCTCCCGGAGTGGTCGTGTGCGGCCACGGTAGGGCTGTACCAGTCTCTTGCAGGAGAGGTGGACCTGTCGGCGTTGCTGGTCGCAGCGGGTGCGAAGGCCCTGGTCTGGCCTGTCGTTGTGCAGCGAGGGGCCCCTCTGGAATACCGCGAAGGGCCTCCCACTGTGCGGGGGCCGTACGGCATCTTGGAACCGCGGGCCGATGCCCGACTGGTACCACTCTACGAGCTGGATCTTGTGGTGGTACCGGGGCTCGCGTTCGATGCGATGGGCGGTCGGCTGGGCCAGGGGGGTGGGTTTTATGATCGGACCCTGCTGCACACCGACGCCATTCGAGTTGGGGTGTGTTTTCGGGATCAGATGGTGCCGTCGGTACCCGTGGGAGCGCAAGACTCTTCGATGGACATCGTGGTGCTCGAAGATCGGATGATTCGGGCGGCGCGCGGACGGGCGTAGCCAGCGACACGGGGTCGCCGGGTGCACATGGGACCGGGGTTATAGGGACCGGGGACACGAGAACCAAAAAGCCCCGCGACCGATTGGCGCGGGGCTTTGCACAGAAGGAGTCGCTTCAGGACATGCCGTACTTGCGGCGGAAGCGCTCCACGCGACCAGCGGTGTCGAGAATCTTCTGCTTGCCGGTGTAGAAGGGGTGCGACTTCGAGGAGATGTCGAGCTTGACGAGAGGGTACTCGTTGCCGTCTTCCCAAACGATGGTCTCACGCGAGCTAACGCAGGACCGAGTGAGGAAAGCGAAGTCGACCGAGGTGTCCTTGAAGACCACGTACCGGTAGTTTTCGGGATGGATATCGGATTTCATTGCGACGTCCGGTGGAAAGGTGTTGAGGATTCAGAAAAGGACGCCGGACAGGGTCAAGGGAGAGTTCCGCTCTTGGGGAGCATCGTCTATGGAAAGACGCGAACTTCGAGCTTGCCCGACGGAAATGGAAAGAAGGTGGTGCGTGATCTTTAGAGCGGTCCGGTGCCGGCTGAAAGTTCCGCGACGACGGGGAAAGTGCCGTGTTGGAAGTGACCGGGCTGCCGAGGACGGTCGGTCCACAAGTCGCAACCGAGGCCCGTTAGCGCATCGCGGTCGAGGATGCAAGGTGCGCAACGGGCTCCAATTCCGGGGTCGAGCATCCGAAGTAGAACTGGAACGAACGACCGCGCGCTCACTTTGTCGTCCGGCTCCATTGGGGAGTCGAAGCGGCGGAGCCGGACCGTGCGACTGGTTTCCCCCTACCGGTTCAGACTGGTCTGTCACCAGGAAGGACCGGCACGCTTTCACCGCGACAGTATAGAG
>CAJWOS010000307.1 GCA_913044235.1 uncultured Pseudomonadota bacterium | reverse complement strand
CTAATTATCGGATGATCGTTTTTTTCCAATTATATAAATAGTTTCAGACATTGCTTGGTCGTTAGGTGAGTGATTATCTTTTATAAAAAATAAGGGTAAACTTATTATTCTCCATAAATTATTTACTATTTTTTTAAAAATTTTATTTTTAATTTTTAGATCAATTAACTCAGAAATGTATATCGTAATAGAGTGAGCAATACCTCTAGAGACTCCACTCTCAATAATTTCAAAATCTTCTACCATCATTTTATGTAAACCTAAAGGTGTCCATCGATGGTAATCAATTTCATGATGTCTAGTACATACAGCTGGCACACATAAATAAAAAATACCTTCATTTTTTAGTATACGTGAAGCCTCTTTAATTACATTCTGGTAGTTATATATATGCTCCAAAACGCTATTAGAAGCGATCAGATCGATGGAACTATCAACAAAGGGAACATTTGAAATATCAGATACAATATGTACTGGCTTATAGTCGCCCAAATCAATATTAATAAATTCTGGATGACTATCTTGTCCAGATAGAGGCGTTGAAAGCGCTGACTACCGCGCTTGCCTATCCCGCACGCCCATCGGCGCCACCCCCATCGGCACCACCCCCATCACGTTCCAGTCCGGCTGGAACCTTCTCGACGATGTGGTCTCTCCACGCTCCGAGAGTGCAGGACTGGCGAGACTCGGCCCCACAGTCGCTTCGCTGGCTCGCGACGAGCGCTCGTGGGCTCTTCTCGACAACAGCACCCCGCTTCTCCTGGCCACAGATGCGATCGTCCATCAGGTACCTCAAACCCTCGTCGACTCCATCGCAGCGACTCCCGGTCTCGAGAACTACGAGTCCTTTCTCGGCATGCTGGACACCCCAGAAGCCTGGATGCCGTACGTTGCGCTGGTCGCCACGCCCGAGGTTCGAGCCGGACTCGAGACCACCGAAGCCCCGGAGGGAGGCCCCCTGCCCTACCTCTCTCGTCTCGTCATAGACGGAACTCTCGACGATCTGATGCGAACCCTCTCGCTCGCGGCAGAACTGCTCAGCGGAGAGCCTGTCACGCATCCGTAGCATCGAAAGCAGCGTGTGCATGGGGGCACTCGACAAACCCTGTTCACGCAATCGTGCCATCTACGTCGTCCCTGTTCTCGATACACCTTGTGTCTACGGCGGGAGATCGTATGGTCAGAAACAAGCTGGATGTGCTCATCCCCGAGGACCGCATTCAGGCCCGTGTCCGTGAGCTCGGTGCCGAGATTCGGGCGACCCTCGGCGACGTACCCATCACCTGTATTTGCGTGCTCAAAGGCTCGTTCATCTTCATGGCCGACCTCGTCCGTGCGATTGGGGGAGACGTCCGCTGCGAGTTCCTGGGTGTGTCGAGCTACCACGGCGGAACGAAGTCGACAGGCGTGGTCCGCATCACGCAAGATCTGCGCTCTCCCATCGAGGGACGGCACTGTCTCGTCGTCGAAGACATCATCGATACAGGCCTCACGCTGCACTACCTCTACCGGATGCTGCAAATGCGCAGCCCCGCAACGCTGCACACCTGCACCCTGCTCGACAAGCCTGTCCATCGCGAAGTCGAGTTCAAGTGTGACTTCGTGGGCTTTCAGATTCCCGACGAGTTCGTGGTCGGCTACGGCCTCGACCTCGGTGAATACTACCGAAACCTGCCCTACATCGCGGTGTACCACCCCTGAGAGCTTTGCTCTGCGGAGGATTCACCGGTCTTGCACGATCAGCGGGAGCGCCCGCCCCGCCGCCGCCGCTTGCGCTTGCCCGCAGCAGGAGCAGGCACGCCGCTGACCACCTGAAGCAGCTGCCTCCCATACGACCGAACTTGCCACTGTCGGATTCCAGGCACGCCCTTCAGCTCCTCAAGCGTAGAGGGGGCCGCACGCGCGATCTCCTTCAAGAGCTGATTGCTGGCGACAACCACCGGCGAGAGGTTTTTTTCGCTCACGATGTTGTTTCGCCAGTCTCGGAGCGGGCCGAGCAGGCGGTCGATCGATGGCCCTCCGGAGTTCGCACCGCCGCTGCCTTGCTTTCGGGGCTTTTTCGGGCGGGAAGGCAGCTCGCTCTCGTCGGCGACTCCAGCGAGAACCGCTTCGAGCAGTTGGGCTCCATATCGACGCGTCATTGAGCTCTTGGCCCGTACGATTTTGTGCAGGTCGCCGTCACTGCGGGGAGCAGCCTCTGCGAGCTTCACGAGGACGGGATCTGGCACGACCTTGAACGCAGGGCGGTCCAGTCGCTGGGCCTCCTGGTCGCGGAAGTTCCAAAGTGCGCGCAAGATCCGAAGCTCTCCCGGGGAGAGCCCCTTGGAGCCCTTCACCCGATAGAACTCCTGCTCGGGCTCCGACTTCCGCTTCCACTCCCGGTCTTCGAGCAGCGTACACTCTTCGGAGTGCGCCTCGAGCAGGCCACGACGGTTGAGGCGATGCCCCAGGACTTCACGAAGCGCCAGCAGGAAGTGCGTATCGCCCCTTGCGTAGTCGAGGTGCTCAGAAAGCAAGGGGCGCCGTGTCCAGTCATGCCGCTGGAACCGCTTATCGATCTTGTAGCCGAAAAACCGTCCGATAAGATCTGCCAACCCGATGCGAGGCAAGCCGAGGAACTGAGCGGCAATCATCGTGTCGAAGATGCTTCGGATCTGAATCCCAAAGTCGCGCTTGAGGCTCACCACATCGTAGTCACCGCCATGGAGAACGATGGCAACGTCGGGCGCTTCGAGGACTTCCTTGAGCGGGTCAAGCCCATCGAGCACCAGCGGGTCGATGATGTAGTCGCGCTCTGGATCCGAGACCTGAACAAGACAGAGGCGCTCCTTGTAGTGGTGAAAGGAGTCTGCTTCAGTGTCTACGCCGATCACAGGCTGTTTTCGAAGCTCGTCGCAGACCGCTCTCAGGGCAGCGTCGTCTTCAATCATCACAAGTGGAGTATCACCGAACATCCGGCTCCCGGCCTCTCTGGGGGTATCCTACGGGGGACTTCGGCGTCCGCATCCGCTTTTCAGGCCGTGAGGGGCTTTGATCGGCGCTACTCGCCGCAACTCGGGGCCTAACGTGATGAAGGGCCCGCTTCAACGACTCACAGGCGCCGCGTCGCTCCAAGCGGTCTGGAGAATCGCTCCGAGCCGCTCCGCCGCGGGCCCCGCTTCTTCCAAGACTTCAGCATGATTGAGCGCCCCTGACACCAGACCCGCTCCTGGATTCGACACCACTGAAATCCCAGCCACGGTCATTCCCATCTGTCTCGCAGCCAGAGTCTCGGGCACAGTCGACATTCCCACAACATCACCGCCAAGCATCCCAAGCGCGCGAACCCGAGTGGGCGTTTCATAGGCCGGTCCACGGCTGAAGGCGTAGACCCCTGTAGTCCAAGGCCCCCCGACTTTCGCAGCAGCGGCATCGAGCCGGGCTCCGAGCTTCGCGCAGTAAGGCTCGGTCATATCGACAAAACGAGGCCCTCTTTCTGCGATGTGCGGTCCGACCAGAGGACTCGTGCACGACAGGTCGAGGAAGTCGGTCAAACGGACAAGCGTACCGGCTGCCAGGTCGACCCGGAGCCCGCCGGTGCTCGCGGTGAGCAACAAGTTCGGCACCCCCCACGCTGCTGCCGCACGCACGCCCCGTACGATGGGCTCCAAGCTCGCCCCGGCGTATTCGTAGGCGTGGCTGCGACCACAAAAGAACGCGGCCCGAATCCCCCCCAGTCGACCGACGACAAGTCTTCCACCATGTCCCTTCACACCCACAGACGGCAGACCGAGGTCTGGATATGCCAGCTCGCCCTCGACTTCGGACAGACAGTCGACCGCCCCCCCGAGGCCGCTGCCCAAAACAACCGCCAGTCGGGGTGGAAATCCAAAGTGTTTCTGCATCGAATCGGACACAGCCAGTTCAGGCCTGTCGGGGAGATTTGGCACGGGGCTCTTCCTCAGCTTTTCGGACATTCCCGACGGTGTAACCTGGATTTCACATTCCTGCCTCGCCCGACTCACAGTCGGATGGCGGGCGCCAGCCTACTGGAGTACCGATGCCCAGATGCTTGATCACAGCGGGAGCCACACGGAACCCCATCGATGCCATTCGGTACCTGTCGGCCCACGCAAGCGGACGAACCGGCGCCTCGATTGCCCACCACCTCCATACGCAAGGCCTCCCCGTTCACCTGCTGGGTAGCGCTGAGGCGGTCCTTCGTCTTCAGGATCCGTCCATCCCGCGGGAGGAATACGACTCGACACGCGACCTCCTGCAACGCTTGCGGGCCCACGTGGCTGCTCACCCGTCCACCGGAGTGGTCCACTCTGCGGCAGTCGGAGACTACGAAGCTGCGCCATCGGCCGACAAGATTCCTTCTGGCCGTGCCTCCCTCACCCTGACGCTGCAGCCCACCCCCAAAATTCTGGATGCCCTCCGGGGTTGGGGACTCACGGGTCCGCTGGTCTCCTTCAAGGCCGCAGCACCGGGGACTTCGCACGAAGCACTGGTCTCCATCGCGCGCGCCCAGCTCCGCCGCACTGGAAGCGACCGCGTATTTGCCAATGTGATCGGGCGCACTCGCTCCGATGTGTTTTTCGTCTCAGAGACCACCGCAGAGTGTTTTACATCCCGAAGCGAAGGTATCTCTGCTCTACAGGACTGGCTCTATGCGCGCCTCGCATAGCCGTGGGCACGAATCCCTTCGATGACGAACCGAGCACACGCGTCGACGGACAGACCGGCGGTCTTCAAGTGGATTTCCGGCGCTTCCGGGGCTTCGTATGGCGCTGAGATGCCCGTAAAATTGGCGATCTCCCCCGCTCGTGCTTTTTTATAGAGGCCCTTGGGATCGCGGGATTCACACACCTCGAGCGGCGTGTCCACAAACACTTCGATGAAAGCGCCTTCGGAAACCCGGCTGCGCACTTTTCGGCGGTCTGCAGCATAGGGGCTGACAAATGCAGATAGCACCACAAGTCCTGCATCTTGCATCAATCGGGCCACTTCCCCCACCCGTCGGATGTTTTCTGTGCGATCGGCAGCTGAGAATCCCAGATCCCCATTGAGTCCATGCCGAAGGTTGTCGCCATCGAGGACATAGGCGCGCGATCCTTCTTCGAGCAGCAACCGCTCCACCCGACGGGCCACGGTGGACTTGCCACTGCCAGACAGTCCCGTGAACCAAACGACACAGCCCGGGCCACCCAGCAAGTCTTGTCGGGAGGCTTCATCGAGCTCTCCATGGTGCCACTTCACGTTGCTGCTGACGGGGGCGTTGGACATTTTTGCTCCAGGACAAGTCAGGGCGGTGCAGCGTAGCGCCTGCACGGGGTCCCGACCACGCGCGAAGGCAACGGGGTACGATTCCCCGCGGAGCCCACAATGCCGACCTCTTTCGACCTGGAACGCCTTGCTCGCGACCATGAAATCGTAGGGCGCCGCTCACAACTGCGGGCCATCCATGCCTGCCTTGTGACGGGTCGCCATCCGCTCTTGGAGGGCCCTGTAGGCGTGGGCAAGACCGCCCTCGCGAGAGCGGTCGCCGAAGGGATGGGCCGGGGCTTCGTGCGCATCGACGGAGACGGTCGATACACCGAGGCCAAGCTCGTGGGTCACTATGACCCACCCGGCGTACTGGAGCGCGGCTACCACCCCGACCTGTTCATCGCGGGCCCTCTGGTACGGGCCATGCGCGACGGCGCGCTGCTGTTCATCAACGAGCTGAACCGAATGCCGGAGGGGGTACAAAACGTACTCCTGCCGGCGCTCGACGAAGGCATGGTGCTGGTTCCGCACTATGGCCGGGTTGAGGCCATGGCTGGCTTTGGCCTTGTCGCCACCCAGAATCCGGCTGAGTTCGTGGCCACCGGTCACCTGTCCGAGGCGCTCCTCGACCGCTTCGAGCTCGTGCAGCTCGACTACCAGGACGAGAACGAGGAACGACGGATCGTCCAGCAAGAGGCACGCTTTGCACCCACAACAGCGCTTGTGGCACACGCGGTCAGTGTGGTTCGCGCCACCCGCTGCGACCCTCGAATCCGTCGTGGGGCCAGCATTCGGGCTGCCATCGCCATCGCAGACCTCACCACAGCACTGGACGGCGACATTGTCGCCGCGACCCAGCTTGCCCTGCCCACGAGAATCGAGCTGGCCGATCCACGCCGAACCCCAGCATCGGAGGTTCTTCGAGACCTGCTCGAACAGATTGAAAAAAAAAAGCCGGGGATCCTCGCTCGGCCGCGCTGACGGACCCTGTACCAACCGCCAGCGGCATCGCCGATGCGCACAACGACACGAGCAGGGCCCAAGCCACGGGTCACGGTGCCCGGGCTGCTCCCATCGAAACACTGCCGGAGGGCTGGGACGCCGCCACGGGCTTTCACCGTCTCAAGCGAGTGCTCCGCCCCCGCTTGCTCGCCGACGTGGAGGCCCGTGCCGTGGATGCCATCGTATCGCGCGCCCGTGCCCTGCTCCGCCACGCGCATCGTCCCACAAGGCCAATCGCGCTTCGTTTCCCAGAAGCCGGCGCACTCGACCTCGATGCGACCTTGGAGTCGCCACGCCCCTGGCAACCCCATGACATCCGGGTGCGGCGGATGGAGCCCCGAAGTGCCGACGCAGTGGCCATCCTTGACATGAGCCTCTCCATGACTGGCGAGAAGGTAGCACTGACTGCACTGGCATGCGCCATCCTCAAGCTGCGGCTGGAGCATCTTGCCGTCGTGCAATTCGATACCGAGGCCACCGTCCTGGTGCGCGTGGGCGAGTCGGTACCGGTTCGCGAGCTGGTCCGTCGCATCCTGACGGTTCCGGCTCAGGGCTACACCAACATTGAAGCGGGCCTGCGCAGAGGACTCGAACAGCTTGAACAAGCGCGACATCGAGAGCGTGTGGGAATCTTGATGACCGACGGCATCGCAAACACTGGAGGCGATCCCGTCGAAGCAGCTTGCCGCTACCCTCGACTCCACGTGGTGCAGATTGGAACCGAGGAACGTCAGGGTGCCCGGACATGTGCCGCCATGGCCGACGCAGGTCGAGGCCGACGATACAGAGCCATCATCTATGCCCAGCTCCCCACAGTCGTGAGACAGTTGGTCCGCGACTGTTTCCACGCCTGAGCGGATAGCGCCATGCCTCCTCGTTCGAAGCACATTTTGATCGTCCAAAACGGCGCCACTGACTCCGCTATCGCGAGCCAACATGGCAGCTATCCTGACTGGTTCGAGACCAAGATTGCGGCACATGGCTGCACTGCCACGGTCGTCCAAGCCTTCGATGGCACGCCGCTGCCTGCACTGGATGCACTGGATGTTGATGGGGTGATTCTCACGGGATCGCCGCTGTCCGTGGTGGACCGTGCACCGTGGATGCTCCGGATGGGAGCGTGGGCACTCGAAGTCGCGCAGTCCGGAACCCCAGTTCTCGCCGTCTGTTTCGGCCATCAGGCCGTGGGAGAAGTGCTCGGAGGCCATGTCCGAGCCAGTCCAATGGGACGGGAGTACGGCACGATCACCCTCACGCTCACAGAGGCCGGGCGAGCACACCCCATTTTTGCCCGCATGCCCGGAGCCCCTCGCATGCAGTCGGTGCATGGTGATGCGCTCACAGTTCCTCCTGAGGGCGCCACTTTGCTCGCTTCAACCGCGCACACGAAGTGGCAGGCCTTCAGTGTCGGCCCCCTTCTCACGGCTGTCCAGTTCCACCCGGAGCTGCATCCCGACACCCTTCGCGACCTCTGTAGACTCCGCAAGACCCCGGCGGAAGTCACAGATGACGACCATGGTGGCCAGCTGCTGGCAAACTGGGTGCACACAATCGCGCCCCCGAATTCCCCCCTGCGATAGTCTGTATGGTGCCCACACAGCGAGCGGAGCCCAACCATGCCCCAACCACGCGCTGCGCGAGTCGCCGCTGAGCTCACTCGGATGCAGGCGTTCTTCCCGATCATGCAGTTGCTGGGAAACCGCCTCGCCGCCACACGGCCATTCGACGGCTTCACGGTCGGCATGTCTGCTCACCTCACCACCCACACCGCCGCCCTGGTGCAGGAACTCACCCTCGGGGGCGGCACCTGGGCCATCTGTGCGGCCAGCGACGCCACCACAGACCAGGGCGTGGTGGAGTTGCTGAGAGCCAACGGGGTGCATGTGTACACATCCACATCCCGGAAGGACCATCACCTACAGGTCCTCGATCACCTTCCCAACCTCTTGGCCGAGGCTGGCGGCAACCTGATCGGCACCCTCCTCCGCAAGTGTCCGGAGCAGGTCGAGGAGATTCGCGGTGCAGTGGAGCTCACCCGAAGCGGGATGGACCGCCTCCGGGCCCGAGACCAAATGCCACCCTTCCCGATCGTGAACGTCAACGACGGTCGACTGATGGCGGCCATCGAGAATCGCCATGGCGTCGGAGAGGGTCTCTGGCATGCAGTCCAGCGTCTCACCGGCGTGCATCTCTCCGGCCGAAGGGTGGGCGTGATTGGCTACGGCCCTGTGGGCAAAGGCCTTGCGGCTTACGCTCGGGCCGCTGGAGCACTGGTCACCGTGGTCGAGGCGGAGCCAGTGCGACGCCTGGTCGCTCACTACGATGGCTACCCGACCCCGAGCCTCCTCGAGGTGGTCCGTACCGTTGATTTCGTGGTCACCGCCACCGGACGAC
>CAJWOS010000306.1 GCA_913044235.1 uncultured Pseudomonadota bacterium | reverse complement strand
CGCACTGCTCAACGCATTCCCCCCGCCGCCGCCGTACGACCTGGGCGGACACGCATCGTCTGTCTCCGCGCTACAGGCGGCAACCGTTGCCGAGTCGTTGACCCACGTGCCCGTCGAGACACGATCCGCTACGATTGTCCATGAGGGGAACCTCACGTCCCCGTCCCCAGTCCTCATCGGACTGAAAAAACGAGGCCATTTCTCCCTCACCAAAATCGAACGCGGCGAGGATACCGCGGTGGAGGTCCTCCAGTTTGGAGGTCCTGTCGATGAGGATGTCTCGGAAGACATCGTCCTCGATGTCGATGATGACGCCACCTACGAACAGCTCGACGCAGGAGCCCTGACCATCACCGGCTCGGTGCTCGGCTGCGGCGACAAGAACTTCCTGGTCGACACCGACGACACGGGTGCCGTGGAAGAGCCCATGGACGAGACGCTCGGCAGCTGGTGGTCCGAGCAGGGCAACGACACCCTCAGCTCTCTCAGCTTCACCGGCTTCGAAGCCAACATCGGCGGCGTCGGCTGCATCCCCGACGGCAACGACTGGACCGCTGGCTGGACCCTCTCCGCCGCATCTCGCTGAACCCCTGTTTTCCGGAGGTCGCATGCGACGCACCGCTCTTCTGAGTGTCACCGTAGCCGTCTGGTGTACATCCCTCGCCCACGCCTCTGAGCTCGAAACCCGTGCCGCACGGGTGGCAGAGCTTCGCACCGAGGTGGAGACCCTCAACACCAATGTGGGCCTGGCGAAGGAAGAGCTCACGGCAGACCTCCGGGCTTCAGCCGGCCAGCAGGCCGAGCTCGAAGCGGCCGTGCGTCGTCAGGAGCTCCGTCTGGAGCGCCTGCTCGGCGACGAGCAAAGAGCGCTCCGCGAGGTGGAGAAGCAGTCCCGCGGCGCGAGTGAAGACCTCGAGCGCGGTGTGCGCACGGGCATCGATGGATTTCGTCGACATGTAAAGGCCAGCCTGCCCTTCCAGTCCGAAGCGCGCATGAAAGCCCTGGGAGAGCTCGAAGCCCACCTCAACGCAAAGACTCTCCCCGTCGAGCAAGTCGCCGCGCGGTTGTGGGCATTTGCCGAGGACGAGCGCCGCCTCACCCGCGAAAACGCCATTGGCCGTCAGGTTGCCACAGTCGATGGCGACGAGATTCTCGTCGAAACTGCGCGCCTGGGAATGGTCGCGATGTACTTCCGCACCCCCGACGGCCGCCTCGGCCAGGTGCAGCGGTCCGGCGACGCGTGGTCCTGGACTGTGCTGCCGACCGAGTCCCAAGCGGCACAGGTCGACAGCCTCTTTGATGCTCTGGAGAAGGGCATCCGCAGCGGCTGGTTCGAGCTGCCCCAGCCCCTGATTGCAATGGGAGCAAACCAATGATCCTCCTCCGTGCACTTGTGCTGGCATTGCTTGCCACTCCCGCACTGGCCCAGGATGCGCCCTCCCGTGCGGAGGCCGAAGCGGCCCTGGAAGCGGCATACCAGAAGGAAGTCGCCTACCTGCTCGCCGAAAAGCGTGCGCTGGAGGGTCGCCTGTCGGGGCTTGAGCGCAAGCAGCAGCAAGCCGACATCGACAGTGATGCCCAGATCGCCGGCCTCCAGGGGCGCGTGCTCGGTCTTGAGCGACGGGCCGACGAGGTGGAGGTTCGCCTCGACGACCTCTCCGATGCCACGCTGGTGGCCTCCGAGCGGCAAGCTCTCCTTGAGAGCACCGTGCAGCAAGCACGAGACGCCCTGTCCGTCGACATCGCAGACGATGCACCCGAGTCTGCACAGCTGGGTGCCGTCTTCACCGCCGCCCTGCAGGGCCTGGAACAGAACAGCACCATCCGCGCTTCCACCGGTGCGTTCTTCCTGGCCGACGGCACGAAGGTGGACGGGCAGATCGTGCAGGTTGGACAGATCGCCGCCTATGGTCAGTCCGACGCCGGCGCTGGCCCGCTGCTGCCCCTCGGCGAAGGGCGCCTGATGCTCCGGGCCGACACCACGGGCAGCGATGCCGCCCAACAGATGGTGGCCGGGGAGCGTCCCGATACACTGGGGCTCTACCTGCTTGAGTCCTTCGACAAGCCGGTCACCGAGCGCACCGAGCGCACCGTTCGCGAGACGATCGATGCGGGCGGCCTCGTGGCATGGGTGATCGTGGGCCTGGGCGTGCTCGCCATCCTCCTCTCCGCGATCCGTGCAGGCCTCCTCACAATGGCCGGTCGCGGCCAGGGACTGGTCGAGACCGTCGCCGACGCACTCCGCAGCGGCCGCCTGGACGATGCCCGGGCGAAGGTCGCGAGTGGTCCCACGCCCACGGCACGGGTGCTGCGGGCGATCCTCCGGGCCCCGCTCGCCACCGATGGCGACCCGCGCGAAGCTCTGCAAGACGTAGCCGCAACGGCGATCCTCGAAGAGCAGCCCACCATCGAGCGCTTTGGCGCACTGATCCTGGTGATCGCCGCGGTGGCTCCGCTGCTCGGTCTGCTCGGCACCGTCACGGGGATGATCGCTACCTTCGAGATCATCACAGAGTTCGGCACCGGCGATCCTACGATGCTGTCCGGTGGCATTGGCGAGGCCCTGATCACCACGCAGCTGGGCCTCGTGGTGGCCATCCCGGCCGTGCTGCTCGGGAACGTGCTCAAGGGACGTCAGAGCGAAGTGCTGCGGCGACTGGATCACGCCGCCCTCTCGATCATCAACCTGCGTACCGACCCCTCCCCGGACGGCGGAAACCTGCGGGAAACTCCCGAAAAGCCACACGTACGCGAAGCAACCGCAGCGGACGCCGCATGATCGACGTCCTTGTCGGAGCCCGCGAGCTGATCGACGCCGGCGGCTTCGTGATGCCATGGCTGATCGGCGGCGCATTCGCGCTGTGGGCCACGATCGGCTGGCGCGCATCTGCGCTGCTGGCTCCCGGACAGTCGGGATCGGTGCAGGACCTGATCGTGTCAATGCGGGATCGTTCCCAGGGCGCGACGAGGGCCAACATCCGTGATCGCGCGATCGCTCGGGTCATCGCCATTGCACGCTTTCAAGATCGCCCTCCACGGGCCGTCGTCGACGAAGCCCTCCATGACCTTCGGGGGGCGATGGGTGGCGGCCGCGTGCTGGTTCGCACTCTGGTGGTGCTCGCCCCTCTGGCCGGCCTTCTGGGCACTGTAACCGGCATGATCGAGACCTTCCGCTCGCTCGCCGACATGGCCCTGTTCACCCAGGGGGGCGGCATCGCCGGGGGCATCGCTGAAGCCCTCCTCACCACGCAGATGGGCCTCGCCGTCTCCGTGCCGGGCCTCGTCGTGGGCCGGGCCCTCGACCGCCGAGAGTCCCGCTTGCATGCAGATCTCGACCTTCTCACCGAGGTGGTGTGCAGCCGACCGCTTGCCGCCATCGGTTCTTCTGGCCCGGAGTACGTCCGATGAGCAGACTCCGCCGCACCCGCGTGGAAGACGAGACCACCGTCGACATCTCTCCCCTGATCGACGTCGTCTTCATCCTGCTGATCTTCTTCATGGTGTCGACCACCTTTGTAAAGGACAACAAGCTCGACATCGAGCGGCCCGGCGCTGCGAGCGCGTCGAGCGCCCCGGCCAAGGCCATCCGAATCACCATCGACCGCAGCGGCGCGATCACCATGGACAACATGCCTGTGCGCCCCTGGATGGTGCAGAGTCGTGTGCGCGAAGCCCTGGCCGGCGGAGACGCCGAAGCTGTGCTCGTGATCACCGACCGTCGAGTGACCGCCGAGCGCCTCATCGAAGTCGTCGACCAGGCTCGACTGGCCGGCGCGACCGACGTGGGCGTGGTGACCGACGCTGAGTCGGCGGAGGGCTGAGCACGATGACCGCCGCCCGCCGAGCCCTGTTTGCCCTCGCCTCCGGTCTCTTTGGGATGGCTGGCGTCGCCGGTCTGGTGATGGCCATGAACTCGGGCAGCCTGTCGCAGGACGAAGGCGAGGCTCGGGCCGCAGTGGCCTTCGAGGTGGCGCCCCCACCCCCCAAGAAGAAGCCGAAGACCCGACCCAAGCCCAAGCCAAAGCCAAAGAAGCGCTCCGCACGCCCCCGGCCACCATCGCTCAACCCGGTCGCCGGCCTGTCCGGTCTCGACTTCGGGCTCGAAGCCTTTGGTACCGGCATGGACGACGACCTGAACCAGCTGTTGGGTGACGTCTCCAACGTGGTCATGACCACGGACTCGGTCGACGATCCTCCCCGCCCCCAGCGCACAGTCGCTCCCGAGTACCCCGCCCGCGCGCGGAAGAAGGGAACCACGGGCGAGGTTCGCCTGAGCCTGCTGGTGGGCATCGACGGCCGGGTGCGCGACGTGCGGGTGCTGTCGTCGGAGCCGCCCGGCATCTTCGATCAGTACGCGGTCAGCGCTGTCCAGCAGTGGACCTACACCCCGGCCACCTACGAAGGGGAACCCGTGGCAACCCGGGTCACCCAGCCGATCGTCTTCGATCTGGGGTCTTGAGATGCAGCGCCTCCACCGCTGGCTGTGCACCCTGCTGATCGCCGCAGGCCTGGCACTCGCTCCGGCCGCCGCGAGCGCGCAGGAAGAAGCGCCCACCGAAGATCCGGTCGCGCTTGCCGCACTCCTGATCGCCGATGGCAACTACGATCGGGCCCGCACGGTCCTGCTCGACGTCGATCCAACGAACCGCGGCATCGACCTGGTGCGGTACTGGACCCTGCGTGGACTGCTGGAGCTCGACGCCGGCGATGCTCCCCGCGCCGTCACCGCCCTTGAGCAAGCGCGCGATGCCGCCGGAGCGCTGCCCGACCCCCTGCTGATGATCACCCTCGCCCGGGCCCGCGTGCTCGCGGGCGATCCCGATGGCGCCATCGAGACGCTCGACCAGGGTGGCGCGGAGCTGGATGCCCTCGCCAGTACCTGGACCCTCCGCGCCCGCGCACACCGGGATCGGGGCGATCTGGCCGGCGCCTGGGCCGCGATGCAAGGTGGCCTCGAGCGCTTCCCCGATCAGAAGGCCCTGCGGCGACAACAGATCCTGCTGCTGATCGAGCAGGGCCTGACGCGGCAGGCCGGCGAGCTGGCCCACACCCTGCTGCAGCGCGATGACACGACCGAAGAAGACATCCTCGTGATCGCAGAAGCGCTTCGCCTCGCCGGAATCCACGATCAGGCGATCGAGCTGCTCGAAGCCGCACTGCTCGCCGAACCCACGTCCCTGGACGTTCGGGTGCGGCTCGCGGTGGTCTACCTCGGCGCCGGTCGTCCGTTTGCCGCAGCAAGGCTGTTCGAGACCGCTGCCGCACTCGACCCGAGCTACTACCACAACGCTGCGATGCTCTACCTCGCCGCAGATCGGCCGGGACTCGCCCTGCAGGCCAACGCACAGGTGGTCGACAACACCACCAAGGTGAAGCAGCGCTTCACCATCCTCGCCCAGACCGGCGCCTGGGAACAAGCAGCCGCTCTGGGGCCCCGGCTGGCCCGCCTCAACGCCCTGGAAGACGAAGACCTCCGCTACGGACTGGCCTACGCGCACTTCGAGACCGGTGCCTGGACCGAAGCCGAGCAGCTGCTGCTGGGCATCGAAGACGCCCGCCTGTTCCGTCAGGCCACCGCCCTGCGGCAGGCCATCGAAAAGTGCCGGGATGCACCGGAGCAGTGCGGATGACCTTGCTCGCTCCAGCCATCCGACCCTGCACCGGCGCGCTCCTTGCGGCACTGGCGATGCCGTCTCTCGCTCTTGCCGATGGCACCGTGTCTGGCGTGCTCTTCGAACAGGGCGCCGGCACACCGGTGGATGGGGTGACCATCACCGTGGATGGCCACGGGGCGCGCACGTCGACCGACCGCGACGGCGCTTTTCAGCTGTCGCTTCCCGCTGGCAGCTGGACCCTGCGCCTCTCCGGCGCGCAGTCTGGCGAGGCGACGGGCGTGGTGGTGGCCGATGCACAGACCACCGAGCTGCTGTTCACCCTCGCCAATGGCTCCGTGCAGGGCGTGCAGATGGAGGCCCCGCCGTCTGCTGTCCCGGTCGGGCCGGCGCCCGAAGCAGCGGATGCCGTCCTCACCGGACAAGTCCTCGACGACACCGGAGCGCCCATCACAGGGGCTCGCGTGTTCGTGCGCGGCTCGACCGTCGAGGCCCAGACCGACGTCGAGGGTCGCTTCTCCGTGCCCGCCGCCGCCGGCACCCACACTCTGAGCGTGCTGCACGCCCGCTACGCCACCCAGACGGTCCACGATGTGGCCGTCTCGGTCAACGGCACCACCCCCGTCGAGGTGCGCCTCGTGCCAGCCGGTCTCGAGCTCGAAGCCTTCACCGTGCTCGCGCCGGCCATCGATGGGGGCACGGCCACTCTCCTGGCGGAGCGGCAGGACACGTCCGACGTGGTCGACACCGTGAGTGCCGAGGAGATGAGCCGCCGGGGGGACTCTTCGGCAGCCAGCGCCCTCAAGCGGGTCACCGGCCTCACGGTGATCGGTGGAAAGTACATCTACGTGCGTGGAATGGGCGAGCGCTACTCCGCCACCCTGCTCAACGGCAGCAGCCTGCCCAGTCCCGAGCCCACCCGCCGGGTCGTCCCCCTCGACCTCTTCCCCACGGCGATGCTCGACAGCGTGGTGGTGCAGAAGACCTTCTCGGCCTCCATGCCAGCCGACTTCGGGGGCGGCGTCCTCCAGCTTCGCACGCGGGGCATTCCCGACGAGCTCGTGGCCCGGGTCGGCATGTCGATGACCCACACCGAGGGCACCACCGGCGAGCAGGGCCTCTTTGGCCCCCAGTACGACGGCGACTTCTGGGGCGGTGCGTTCGGTACGGGCGGAGCGGCGGCCCGGGCACTGCCCGGCGACTTCGCCCAGCAGACCGCCTCAACCCCCCTCGTCATCAAGTCGGCCCTGCCCGGCGCCCAGGGCTTTTCCACCGAAGAGATGGAGTCGCTGTCACGCGCCCTCCCCAACCGGTGGGGGCTGAGCCCCACACAGGTTCCCTACGATCTCGGCTGGAATGCATCGCTCGGCAACGGCTGGGACGTCGGTAACCAGAGCCGGGTCGGAGCCCTGTTTGGCGCCACCTTCCAGAACAGCTGGGAGCGCCGCGAGTACCGCGAGGTCTACCCGAACCTGAACGGCGACGAGCTGCAGGTCCAGAACGAATACGACTTCGAGGACTTGTCCAACCTGGTGCAGCTCGGCGTGATGGGCGTGATCGAGGGCGAGATCACCAAAGAACACAGCGTGCGAAGCACCACCTTCTTCGTGCAGGACACCGAGTACCTGGGCCGCCGCTACATCGGCGAGCATGCCGACATCGGCGACACCATCCGCGTGGAGCGCACCCAGTACGTCGCCCGGTCGATGATGGTGCAACAATTCGTGGGCGAGCACCAGTTCCCAAACCTGTGGAATGGCTTCGTGAACTGGCGCGCCACCTGGTCGGGCGCGGGGCGACTCGAGCCCGACCGGCGCGACATCATCCTGCAGCCCGCCGAAGCCGGGGGCTGGCGACTGCGCACGCAGGGCGGCGGCAATGGCATCCTCTACGGCGCCCTCGAAGACGAAAACTACGACGCGGGAATCGACCTGGGCTTCGACATCGGCGACCGGGACGACAAGACACGCTTCAGCTTCACCGTACAGGGCGGCGGCTCGGTGATGGAGCGCACCCGTCGGGTCGACGTGCGACGCTTCACCTACGACCTCCGCACCAATCCGGAGGAGTCCGACACCTCGTTTCTCGTCAACGAGCCCCAAGCCATCTTCGACAGTGGCAACATCTCGGCCAGCCAGGGTCTACTCATGGCCGAGACCACAGCGGCGACCGACAACTCCACCGGGCAACACACGGTCGGCGCCCAATACCTGCAGCTCGAGACTCGCTCCCCGTGGGGAACCACACTGCAGACCGGCCTGCGCCGTGAAGCATCCGTCCAGACGGTACGCACCTTCACCCTGCACCAGGAGCCGCCAGAGGTGGTTCTCGGCACGGTCGACAAGGTCGACCTTCTGCCGGCTGCCACCCTCACCCAGAAGCTGCCCATCGACGTGCCGGGCACCATGCAGGTGCGCCTGGGCTACGGCCGCACACTCAACCGTCCGAGCCTGCGAGAGCTCTCGCCAGCTGTCTATTTTGGCGTGGTGGGCGGCCGCGAGGTCGCCGGTGACCCGACCATCACCCGCGCGCTGATCGACAACTACGATGCCCGCTGGGAGTGGTACCTGAGCGGTGACGAGTCGATCAGCGTCGGTGCGTTCCGAAAGGACTTCACCGACCCGATCGAGACCAACATCCTCCGCGGCGCCGCGGCCCGCGAGGTGCCCGTGAACGCAACGGCCGCCCAGAATGTGGGGCTGGAGCTCGACCTGCGCAAGCGCATGGGCTGGGGCACCGACACAGGCTGGGAAGACCTCGTGCTGTCTGGCAACGCCAGCTTCATTCGCTCTTCGGTCGACCTGAGCGGGGCCGATGGGGCCCAGACCAGCACCGAGCGCCCGCTCCAGGGGCAGTCGCCCTACGTGGTCAACCTGCAGCTCGGCTACGAGCCCATCGACTTTCCGCTGTGGGGCACCGTGCTCTACAACATCGCCGGGGCCCGCATCGTCGAAGTCGGTACCAACGGTCTGCCCGACACCCTCGAGCAGCCACCAGAAACCCTCGACCTCGTGCTCGGCTGGAACATTACCAAGGGGTGGTCGACCCGCTTCAAGGCCGGTAACATCCT
>CAJWOS010000305.1 GCA_913044235.1 uncultured Pseudomonadota bacterium | reverse complement strand
GGGGCCGTGATCGAGTCCGAGCAGTGCTCGCTGCATGATCCCGATGTTCGCTCCATCATCACGGCATTCAGCGTGGCCTACGAAGAGGCTGAAATCGAGCCACTCGCTGTGTTTGCCCAGCTCGAGCTGCCTGGCGATGAGGCGAAGTCGAAGTCCCGAAAGCGGTCGCGCAAGAACCAGTCCAAGCGCAACAAAGACCCTGGGAGCAAGGCACCGGCTCCGCACCCCTCCAACGACATGTTCCCCATTGCTGGGATGCCCACCTACACTGGCGGGCCGGAGCAGGCCTGTTCCACCCTCTCTCGACTCCTCGATGTGATGGACCGAAAGCTCGTCGAAGTCGGCGTAAAGCCTCCGCTCGAAGGAACCGCCCGTAGCGGGTTGCTCGAGGGCTCGTGCAGCCTCGAAGACAACACGCTCGCGACCACCTTGGGCCTGTACCGGGAGGCCTTCACCAGCAACGGCATTCGTCCGCTTCCTCCCTTCGAGTACTTCCGCGACCCGCAGGGCACACCTGCCGATCTCCCGGCTCCGAAGGAGAAAAAGCCACCCCTGCCCAACAATCCGGAGGGTACGCCATGATGCACGCCGCTCCGCCCGCTCGCCACGTGGCGACCCGCTCGTGCAGGCGCGGAGGCATCGCCAGCCGAGGAGGGCTCGATGAGTCCCCGCACTAAAGTGCTTGCCATGCTCGCCATCAACGGGATTTTGATGGCGGCCATTTCCTGGCGCTACGTGCACGTCGATGCCGCCTGGAACGCCTGGAACGCTCGCAAAGAGCTGCGACGGCACCTCAAAAAGGGGGGCAAAAAGCGATGAGATCATGCATGCTCGTGCTGGGACTGCTCGTGGCATGTACGGAAGAAGCCCGGCCACCGAACTTGATCCTTGTGTCGATCGACGGCCTCCGAGCCGACCGCACCGGCATTGGTGGCAATCCCAATGCACCGTCCCCGGTCCTCGACCGACTCGCATCCGAAGGCGTCTGGTTTTCCCAAGCGTTTTCCCAGTCCAACGAGTCGCTCTACTCACACTCGTCGCTGTTCACGGGCCGGTATGTCTCCGAGCTGGCAGCGGCCGACTATCGCACCTTCGTGCTGCCAGACGAAGCGCTGCTGTTAGGGGAGATCCTGGGTCTGTATGGCTACAGTACCGCCGCCTTCGTGGCCGGCGGGCATGTCCGTGCCGAATATGGCTTCGACCAGGGCACCTCGGTCTTCGACGACAGCTACGACTTCGGCACGTTTTTCCACAAGGTGCCCCAGGCACTCGACTGGATCGAAGACCAAGCTCGAGAACCCTACTTCCTCATTCTCCACGGCTACGACTGTCACCGACCCTACCTGCATGGGGGTCCCTGGAGCCACGCCTATGGCAGCGACTACAACGGCAGAGTCGACCGCCTGCTCGCCAGCCGACGCTCCACCGAAAAGGTCTACAACGGGGTCTACTACCCAGACTTCCCGTTGAATCACTTCTTTCATCAAGGCGGTGATCGAATCCTCGATCCCGAAGGGTACCGGCGCATCAACACATGGACATCGGCAAAAGGAGTTCCCCTAAAAGAGGACGACATCGAGCACCTCAGGGACCACTACGACGGAGGCGTGCTGGCTGCCGACCTCCAGATCGGACGCTTCCTCTCGGAGCTGGAGCAGCTCGACAAGCTGGACAACACTGTGGTGATCTTGACCTCTGACCATGGCGAGGACCTCCACGACCATGGATACTTCAACCACCGAACCAACCTGGTGGACAGCACCACGAAGGTCCCGCTCGTGATCTGGGGCACCGACGCCGTGGGCCGCCGAGACGACCTCGCATCGGCTATCGATGTGGTGCCGACCATGCTGGCGCTCGCAGGAGCCAAGCCGCCCGCAGAGCTACGGGGCCGCGATCTGCTCGCCGACGTTGCACCCGCTGAGATTGTTTTTCAGGAAGGGGTCTTGGGACAGATCTCCGCACGCACCGCCACCCATCGACTCACGTTCAGCGGCTTTTCACTCACCTTTCCCCACTACGCTCTGGCTCTGGAAGCGGCCGTGCTCAGCAGTGGCCACTTTGAGCTCTATGACCTCAGGAGCGACCCCAAGGAGCTGCAAAACGTGGTCACCGAGCAACCCAAGGTGGCAGAGCAGTTGCGCGGCGAGCTCTTGCAGTGGCGCCGTGGAATGGTCCAGAGCGACTTTCGCGGCGAGCAGCCCACCGACCCCGCACTCAAGGCGATCCTCAAGGCGCGAGGCTACTGGTAGCGCGCACCATCAGGGGGTCGGGTTCGGATCGAGAACCGCAAAAGCAGCAGCATAGGCCTCGAGCAGGGCCCGTGCAGCTTCTCCCTCAGGGTCGACCGCCGCAAACGCCGCCTCTCGCAGGGCCGGGTCGGGTGCGACCGTAGCCAACGACACCCCCTGCGCTTCTGCCACCTGTGCCAGCCGGCCCTCCAGAGCCGCATCCAGCAACATGAGGTCGGACGCGCCGTAGATCGACGCTTCGGTCTCGTGCGAGTGCTCTCCGGTGGGCGGGTGAGACGGCGTGGCTGGCGGCGTATTCGGAAGCTGTTCCGGCGGCATGGGGACCAGCCACAACAGCCCCAGAATGCTCGCATTGAGCAGCACAAAGCCCGCACTCAAGCGGACTCGCCGCTGCCAGGATGGATTCTGCATGGTCGGAGTGTACACCATCCCAGTGGGCACCGAGCGGGTCCCCTCATGGGGCTTCGGGGGGCGCCTTCGCGGGTGGCTCCTTCGCGGGGGGCTCCTCGGCGGCCGGCAAGTCTTCCCAGCGCTTTCCCCACTCGTTCACCGGCCCGATCCACAGGCGCCTGAGCACATTACCCGGACCTTTGAGCGAGGCGACAACGTCGACCTCGATGTCTTCTTGCGTACCAACAGCCACGCGATTGGGGGCGATCTCGACGTCTGCGCACGGACTCGGATCTCCGAACGGAGCATAGATGTTGATTCGCGCGTCGCTGTACACAGGCTGACCGAGCAGCTGGGTCAGCGCACGCAGCGACCGACGGTGTCGGCTGCGCTTGGCATTGTCACGCAGCCCTTCATGCATGTCTCGCGGTCCGAGCGACGGATCACGCTCGTGCTCGGTCGGCACAAACGCATCGCGCTGGAGCACGACATATCGGTATCCAAGATCCTGAAGCGCCTCCAGGTCTTCCCGATGCTCCTCGAGCTCCGCGGGATCCAGCTTGGCCATCTCGAACAGGCTGGACACGTATCGGTTTCCGTCGAGCAGCTCCTGTAGCTCCGCGGGTGTAAAGACCAGATTGTCCTCAAGCATCCCACCCAGGAGGGGCCGCTGGTGGGCAGTCTGGTAGTATAGATGGAGCTGATTCCAGTTGTAGGGAAGCTCGATGATGGCACCCTCAGGACCATGGGCAAGGCAGCGGTAGCCGGCCGGGACCTCGGCCGACCAGGTGCGCATCGGGTAGGTCCGCGATGCCGCGAGATCCGCGAACCAGGGTACGGCGACAACAAGCGCAGCGACCGGTGCAAGCAGGGGATGCACGCGCCCCGCCCGCAGCACGAGCCGGGCGACCGCGACCGCCGCCAGGATCACCACAAAGGCGGAGGCGCGAGCCGGCCACCACAGCCGTCGCATCACATCGACCAAGTCCACCATGGCGATGTACGGAAGGTTCGGGATGATCATGTCACCCACAATCACCATCGGACCGGCACCCAGGAGGACCAACATCACCATCGCGCAGCACAAGGCCATCCGCGGCAAGCCGTCCCGATCCCGCATGGCCAGCAACAGCGCCACGAGCGCTATCGCCGGTACCAGCACGTTCTGCGACAAGAATCGCTCGAGCCCAGTTGGATCCAACACGTAGAAGCCCGCGAGGCGCCGCAGTGGCTGCCAGAGGAACAACCCGATGGTCATCCCTTCTTCTGTGACCGGCGGTGAGGACCAGAACCCCCAGAGGTCGGTGTCGAGCAGTCCGGGAGTCTCGCCACTGGCTGCCGATGTGATCAAGGGAACCGCAACGGGAGAGACCGTGACGAGGGCCACGAGAGCGACCATGGCGTATCGGAAGAGAACCCGAACGGAGCCACCGGAGCCCGCCCGTGGACGAAGGGCGACACCGATGCCCCATGCGAGGCAGGTCAGCCCACCAAACAGCGCGTAGTACCAGTACTGGTACCCACTGATGGCCAGCGAGAGTCCGGCGATAATCGGGTCGGTCCAGCTTCGTCGCTCACCCACACGAATCATGTGACGGATGAACAACACAGGGAAGAGCAAGATGGCCTGAGTGGGGCGCCCCTGAAGCAGCTCGAACATCTGGTAGGGCGCGATGCTGAACAGCAGCATCCCAACTGTGGCGGCAAAGGGGTCGTCGACATGGTCTCGGATCAGGTGCCACACCGCCACCGCTGTGGCCAAGAGGCCTGCGAAGACGAACATGTTGTAGCCGAGCACCGGACCGAAGGCCCGACGAAACGGGATGCAGAGGATGGCGTCGAGCACATTGGTTCCGGTGTGCCCGAAGATGTCCTTGCCCCACGGGTAGAAGAACAGATCGGTGTGCCCTGTGGAGAAACCATTCTTCAGGGCGCGATCCACAAACCAGTAGAACCACTGCGTGCCGTAGCCATCCACATAGTGCGCCCCGAGAAACCGATGGCTCCAGTCGGGCACGCTCGGCACAAACGCCCCGAGCACCGCGGCCACCAAGAGCAGCAGCACACCTCCACGAATCGTGGACAGCTGCCGCTCCGTGAGCGCGACGCTCAGGAGCGACTTCCACCTCACCAAGCGACACCACGCGACGCATCCACCGCAGCGGTGGGAAGCCGTTCCGGATGCGCAACGGCTGCATTGGGCGTGGACCAGACGGTCCGACAGCGGCGATCCACCCTGGACTCCCAGATGGGCGCCAGGTTGTAGCGCTCGGTGACCCACTGCTGGCCGGCTTCTGCACGCGGAAACCGAATCTGCCAGTCATCGTCGCGGTTCCGACAGCTCCAGCTCACGAGCGCATCGGGCGCGCGCCCATCGTGGTGTCGCCCATGCGGCGGCCAGCCCTGGCGCAGATCGAGCAGCTCCACGCGGTCGTGGCCCGACAGAAACACCTCCAGCCTCCCCGGCTCTTCGCCAAACGGCGTGTACAAGCCTTGATTCACCGCGATGGTACACGGTCCCGACGCCGGACACACTGCAGCGAGCAGAGAGTCGGTGTCGGCTGCCTCGGTTCCAGTCCACGGACGGTAGCGGTTCCCGTACTGCGGCCACGCCCCGTAGAGTCCATACGGCGGCAGGTGGGCGAGCGGACGGACCACCTCGACCGGCAACAGCTGGGGCAGCCATGTGATCAGGAACACCTCGAGGGCGAGTACCCCACCCACCCAACGGTCTCCGGACAAGCCAAGCGCCGCGAGCAAGGCGAGTCCCGGCGCAAGGACCACGAAGTTGTCGAGCCCCGCGCGCGAAATGGCCCACAGCGCAACCGATCCGAGCACAAAGCCGGCACCGAGCAGGTGCAACCGGCCCACACGGCGCCGCGCCCCCACCACCGAGAGCATCGCACCGACCAGGGCGAGGAGTGCGGGCAGGAGCCCCACAAACTCCATCCACTGCCCGAGTGGATCCTTGAGTCGCTGGGCGTAGCCCTCGCGTGCGTTCAGCTTGGCGGTGATGTAGGCCGCGAAATCTTCGACCTGCACCATGACGGCCACCAGCCAAGGAAGGACAGCGAGCGCGAGTCGGAGCCAGCGCGCAGCACCTGCGTGCCCCTTTTGGGGAGTTCCCATCACCAGCAGCAGGCCGAGTGCCCATGGGATGCCCGATGCCCGCAGGCTGACCAGCAGCGCCCCCAGCACACCGACCCAGAGCACGGTTCGCCGGCGCTCCAGGTGCGGATCCATCGTCCAGAATGCGGCGATCGTGCTCACAAGAGCCGCCTCCGGAAGGTGGATCCAAAGCTCCCGGCCTGTCACGCTCACCATCGGCATCGCACCCACGAGGGCGGCCGCCACACATCCGGCCAGGGGGCCGGCGGCGGTGCGAGCGGTCCAGGCTGTGCCGAGCACCACGATGGTCACCCAGAATGCACAGGTCGCATTCAGCAACGGGGCAGATGGGCCCGCAACCGCCTGCAAGAGACCGTGCAGCGCATTGAGCCAGCCCGTGGAAGTTGCGAGCACACCAACCAGCCCGGCCACATCGAGGGACTCCCAGGCATCGGCCGCCACAATGATGTCTTGATGGTAGAGGCCGAGGTCTCGGGGCAGTCGTGTGTCCAGGGCGGCAAAGCGCAGATGCATCGCGAGCACAGCCAGAGCCACGCACACCGTGCACCAGTCCCAGAAGCGAGCGGTTCCTGCGCTTCTGGCGGTGGTGTCTGGTGCTGGAGTCTTCGGTGGGATGCTCATGGCGTCTCGCTGGCGCGTTCAACCGAGGGGGCTTCCAAGCCGGGACGAAGGCCACCAAGGATGCTCACATCTGCCGGGGAGCCAAAGTATGAAAACGGCGGCAGGGGTCGGAGGCCATTGAGTCCGTATGTGTCTCGGTACACGCCCATCATCGCCGCGAGCTCCGGGTCTTCCAGACTGCAAGAACCCGACAGGAGCCAGTCCCGACGCTCCCCCATCAGCGGCGGGTCTCCCCCGGCCTGGCGGATCTCGGCGTCCATGATGTCGAGCAGGCGCTGGAGCGTTGGGCACGCCTCTTCTGCCCCACCGGTGTAGTCCGGCATTCCTGCCATTGGAAACATACCCAGGCGCTTGGTGGGCGCAGACGAAATGGGTTCCGCGCGCACCGCAGCACCACCGCGCGGCTCGGCCGGTGCGCCACGATCTTTCCGCCCGCGGCCACGGCGAGTCCGCGCCGCATCCGCGACCACACCCGCCGCGCCGCCCGCGGGATTCGATGCGCCCTTGGGCCTGCGCCGCGCATCACGCGGCTGCTGCCATGCCAGCCAACCAAAGAATCCGGCGTTGACCAGTACCAGGATCAAAATCGAGAGAATGTTGGAGCGCACACGTTCTCCGCACCATGGACCGGCCTGATTTCGTAACACTACCCGGCCATGAAATCCGTCCATTCTCACCGCTCAGCGCAGAGCACACCTTCGCCCAGCACAGCCCATCGTCTGCGAACACGACAAACCCACATCCATAGCAAACCGCCAAAACCGTCAAATCTATGGTCTACCGAATGTTCACGCGGTACTCTCGATATGCGCCATGTGATGATGCCACCGTCGTCTTCCAGTAATCTTCGCCTCCCCCGCTCCAAACGGACCATCCACGATGCGTCGCATTTTCCAAGCCATCCTTCCCACCGTCACGCTGGCCGGCTGTTCCAGTATTGGTGTTGGCTACGACAAGATCACGAGCGAAGTCGTCGGCGTCGAGGGCGACCAAGATGGAGATGGGTACTCGGGCGCAGACGACTGCGATGACAACAATCCCGCGGTCAATGGTGCCTCTGTTGAAATCTGCGATGGCATCGACAACAACTGCGATGGGCAGATCGACGAATACGTCACCGTCTCCTTCTGGCCCGACGCTGACGAAGATGGCTTTGGCGACATGGATGCGGCCGCCACCGAAGGCTGCGAAGCACCCGACGGAATGGTTTCCAACAGCGACGACTGCGACGACACCGACGCGGCCTTCAACCCGGCGGCAGTCGAAGACGACTGCACCGATCCCAACGACTACAACTGCGACGGCAGCGTTGCGTATACCGATGAAGACGGTGATGGCTTCCCTGCATGCGAAGACTGCGACGACACCGAGCCTTCCACCTATCCGGGCGCAGACGATACCTGGTACGACGGCATCGACGCAGACTGCGCTGGAAACTCCGACTATGACGCCGACACCGACGGATACGACTCCGATGCTTATGGTGGAGACGACTGCAACGATACCGACAGCTCGGTCCATCCCGGTGCCGCTGACACCTGGTACGACGGGGTCGACTCCAACTGCGATGGCGCCTCCGACTACGACTACGACGGCGATGGATACGACTCCAACCTGCATGGCGGTACCGACTGCGACGACCTCGAAGCCCTTGTAAACCCAGGGATGTCAGAGGTCTGGTACGACGGTCTCGACTCCGACTGTGATGGTGCATCGGACTACGATGCCGACACCGATGGCTACGACTCCGACGCATACGGCGGTACCGACTGCGACGACACCGTCGCCACCACCTACACCGGCGCACCCGACACTTGGTACGACGGTGTGGACTCCGACTGTGCCGGCAACTCCGACTACGATGCCGACGCCGACGGATACGACTCCGACGCATACGGCGGCACCGACTGCGACGACACCCTCGCGTCCACCAACCCCGGTGCTGCCGATGCCTGGTACGACGGCGTCGACACCGACTGCTCGGGCGGCTCCGACTACGATGCCGACAGCGACGGATACGACTCCGATGCCTACGGCGGACTCGACTGCGACGACACCGACAGCAGCGAGCCGTTTGTGGTGAGCATCTCGTACAGAAAGAAGACGAAGCCGATCGCCAGGCCGACGATGATCGCCACGCCCGACTCCGTCATCCACGAGAGGTGCCGCCGGTGCACGACCGACTCGCCGACCGCCGTCGCCAGGAAGACGGCGAGGCAGGCGATGACGACGAGGAGGTGGCCGCGTTGAGCGGCGTCCTACGCGCCCTGATGGACGTCAACATTTTGGAGGCCGTCCTCTCCAACCTGAGCTTTGCCTTTTGGTCC
>CAJWOS010000304.1 GCA_913044235.1 uncultured Pseudomonadota bacterium | reverse complement strand
GAGCTGATCATCGGCGACCGCCAGACCGGCAAGACCGCCGTTGCCATCGACGCCATCATCAACCAGAAGGTGTTCGAGAACGACCCGAGCCGGCGGATGCACTGCATCTACGTCGCCATCGGCCAGAAGCAGTCCACCGTCGCTCAGGTGGTCGAAAAGCTGAAGCAGGCCGGCGCCATGGCCTACACCACCATCGTCGTGTCTGGCGCTTCTGACCCTGCCCCCATGCAGTTCCTCGCCCCCTACACCGGCGTCACCATCGGGGAGTACTTCCGCGACTACGGCGTGAACGGTGAGAAGGGCTCGGCCACCAACCCGGCCCAGCACGCACTGTGCATCTACGACGACCTCTCCAAGCAGGCGGTTGCCTACCGCCAGCTGTCGCTGCTTCTTCGCCGCCCGCCGGGCCGCGAAGCCTACCCAGGCGACGTCTTCTACGTCCACAGCCGTCTGCTCGAGCGCGCGGCAAAGATGTCCGACAAGGAAGGCGCAGGCTCGCTCACTGCACTGCCCATCATCGAGACCCAGGGTGGCGACGTCTCGGCGTACATCCCGACCAACGTGATCTCGATCACCGACGGCCAGATCTTCCTGACCAGCAACCTCTTCAACAAGGGCATCCGTCCGGCGATCAACGTCGGTATCTCGGTGTCCCGCGTTGGTGGTTCGGCCCAGATCAAGGCGATGAAGGAAGTGGCCGGTACGCTGCGCCTCGATCTTGCGCAGTACCGCGAGCTTGAAGCCTTCGCCCAGTTCGCGTCGGACCTCGATGCTGCGACCAAGCAGCAGCTGGTTCGCGGTGAGCGGCTCGTCGAGATCCTCAAGCAGGCTCAGTACAGCCCGCTCACGGTCGAGATGCAGTGCGTCCAGATCATCGCCGGCCAGGCGGGTACCTGTGACGACCTCACACCGCCCCAGGTTGTGCCCTACATCGAGGCGCTCACCACGAAGTTCCAAGCCGATCACAAGGACCTCCTCACCGAGATCCTCGAGCGCGGAACCTTCAAGAAGAGCGACCTCAAGGACCGCGTCACCGCGGCCATCAAGGCCTTCCGCGCGACCTACCAGCCCGCGTGATCCCTTCCGACCCGCGGGGGTGCTCGTTGAGCGCTCCCCGGTTCAAATGACTCTCGTTCAGAGGCGCCCATGGCTACTCTCCGCGACATCCGGGACCGTATCGGTACGGTCAAGAATACCCGGAAGATTACCAAGGCGATGAAGCTCGTCGCCGGGGCCAAGCTCAACAAGGCCACGAAGGCGGCTCTCGAAGCCCAGCCCTACCAGCACACCCTCAACCGCACTCTGCGGCGGGTGGTCGCATCGGTGGGTGAGGAATTCGAGCATCCGATGCTGAGCCAGCCCGTGAACGACACCGTGGTGTATATCGTCACCATGAGTGCCGACCGTGGCCTGTGCGGCAACTTCAACAGCATGCTGAATAAGGCGGTGCTGGCGGAGTGCGAAAAGCACAAGGCTGCAGGCAAGACCGTCAAGGTCATCGCCTACGGGAAGAAGGCTCGAAGCTTCCTCGAAAAGCGTGGTTGGGAGCTCGTTGGCGGAGCGGCGAACGTGGATCCATCCGACTACAGCGTCCAGGCCGACGAGCTGGCGAACCGTCTGGTCACCGATCTTGGCGAAGACCGCTTCGCTGAGGTGGTGTTGGTCTTCAACCAGTACAAGTCGATCATGGTCCAGGAATCCACCGCCGACCGTGTGCTGCCCATGGCCCTTGAGCCTGACGGTGCCGACGAAGGTGGCGAAGCGGCGGCCTCGGTCGATTACATCTTTGAGCCCGATGGCGGCGACCTGCTCGGCCGGTTGCTTCCGATGGCGCTTCGCACTCGACTCTTCCAGGCCTTCCTCGAGACCCAGGCGGGCGAGCAGGCCAAGCGGATGACCGCAATGGACTCGGCCACGCGAAACGCCTCGGATCTCATCGACACCCTCACACTCGACTACAACCGCGCCCGCCAGGCAGCGATCACGAAGGAACTCATCGAGATCGTATCTGGCGCCGAGGCCCTGTAGACCCGTTGTTCCCTTTCAGGTCGCGGTGAGGCGCACTGCCCCGCGAACCTTCTCCATCTTCTTCGATTTACATCAGATCATCCGCACAGGAGCCCCACATGAGTGGCAACTTTGGCAAGGTCGTTCAGGTCATGGGTCCGGTCGTCGACGTCCGGTTCCCCCCCGGCCAGCTTCCCAACATCTTCTCCGCGCTGAAGCTCTCCAACCACTTCATCTCCGATGCGGACGAAAACCTCACCCTCGAGGTCGCCCAGCACCTCGGTGAGAACACCGTGCGCGCTATCTCGATGGACGTCACCGACGGCCTTGGCCGCGGCGCCCAGGTCCGGGACACCGGTGAGCCCATCGCGATGCCTGTGGGCCCCAAGGTCCTTGGCCGCATCATGAACGTGACCGGCGATCCCATCGACGAGATGGGTGAAATCGGCGCGGAAGTGAAGATGCCGATTCACCGCGACCCGCCGGTCTTCACCGAGCAGAGCACGCAGGTCGAGATGTTCGAGACCGGCATCAAGGTGATCGACCTCCTCGCGCCCTACGCCCGTGGCGGAAAGATTGGCCTCTTCGGTGGTGCAGGCGTCGGCAAGACCGTCCTCATCATGGAACTCATCAACAACGTCGGTCTCAAGCACGGTGGCTACTCCGTCCTGTGTGGTGTCGGCGAGCGGACCCGCGAAGGCAACGACCTGTGGTTCGAGATGATGGAAGCTGGCGTCATCAACACCGAGAAGGACGAGAACGGACACATCAAGTTCGGCGACGACGGTCTGCCGATGATCAAGTCCGAAGGCTCCAAGGTCGCGCTTTGCTACGGCCAGATGAACGAGCCTCCCGGTGCCCGTGCCCGCGTGGCCCTCTCCGGTCTCACCATCGCGGAGTACTTCCGGGATGAGTCCGGCCAGGACGTCATGCTCTTCGTCGACAACATCTTCCGCTTCACCCAGGCGGGCTCCGAGGTGTCGGCACTTCTCGGCCGGATCCCCAGCGCAGTTGGCTACCAGCCCACGCTGTCCACCGAGATGGGCATGATGCAGGAACGCATCACGACCACCAACAAGGGGTCCATCACCTCGGTGCAGGCCGTCTACGTTCCCGCAGACGACCTTACCGACCCGGCTCCCGCGACCACCTTCGCGCACCTCGATGCCACCACCGTTCTTTCGCGGGCCATCTCGCAGAAGGGCATCTACCCGGCCGTCGACCCGCTGGACTCGTCCAGCCGGATTCTCGAGCCTGGTGTCGTGGGTGAAGAGCACTACGGCATCGCCCGCCAGGTGCAGCAGATCCTTCAGAAGTACAAGGACCTGCAGGACATCATCGCGATCCTCGGGATGGACGAGCTCTCCGACGAAGACAAGCTCGTCGTCGGCCGCGCCCGGAAGATCGAGAAGTTCCTGAGCCAGCCCTTCTTCGTGGCTGAGCAGTTCACCGGTCTCTCCGGAAAGTACGTCTCGAAGGAAGACACCGTTCGCTCCTTCAAGGACATCCTTGCTGGCAAGTACGACGACCTTCCCGAGCAGGCCTTCTACCTGAAGGGCTCCATCGACGAAGTGGTCGAGGCCGCTCGCGAGATGGCCGGGGAGGCCTGAGATGTCTGTCCGCGTTGAGATCGTCACGCCGTCGCGAATCGCCTGGAAAGGGGAAGCCGACCAGATCGAAGCGCCTGGGCTCCAAGGGGAGTTCGGTGTGCTCCCCGACCACGCAGCGATGCTGGCAGTGACCCGCGCTGGTGTGGTGACGGTTCATCAGGGCGGTCAGTCTTCCCGGATGGTCGTGGGTGCTGGATTTGCCGAGGTTGCCAAGGGCGAAGTCACGCTCCTCGTCGACGTCTGTGAAGACGGTGCTGATGTGGACAAGGCCCAGGCTGCAGAGGATCTCGCTGCTGCGGAGAGCATTCTCGGCACGGCGTCGCCCGACAGTCGTGAGTTCCAGGAAGCGAGCAACAACGCCGCTCTGGCGGCGGCGCGACTCGACATCTGACCACCGGTGGTCTGAACAAACGGGCGGCCCATCCTCGATGGGCCGTTTCTGCTCTGTAGGCAACCCGTCGCCATGTGTGCCAGAGTAGAGGCCACGGCGGCTGACCTCCTTCTTCCTTGGACACATCCATGCTCTGGATCTGGATATCGACGACCGCATTCGCAGCCGATCTTGTCGTGGATGTGGGCGACGACTGGTGTGCGACTCTGACCGCTGCAGAGGCGGGAGATCGGGTGTTGCTGGCGGCCGGTACCCATACCGGTACCTGCCGTGTGACGCCGGCGGGCACGGCAGACAGTCCCATCACTCTGACCGCGCAGGACGCGGAGCGACGGGCCACGCTCACCTCGACCGATTCATCGGCCAACCTGCTCGATCTCGATGGCGGTCACATCGTGGTGGAAGGACTGGATTTCGGGCCCACTGAAGTCAACGTGGAAGCCATTCGGATGCATGCCGGCGAGCTGGTCACTGTGCGCGATTGTGCCTTTTCCTTCATTGGAGGGCAGTCGATCGTCGCGAGCACCGCGGGTGCGGCGTACAGCGGTCTCACCATCGAAGACAACACCTTCGAGGACATCACTGGGGCGGCGGTCACCATCGGCTGCTACGCGGGCGCGGTGGACTGCTCGGCGGGCGATGTGGTGGTGCAGCGCAATCGGGTGCGTGGCGTCACCGGCGGGGATGGCATCGTGCTCGAGTCGGATGCGACTGGGTCCATCCTGCGAAACACCATCTCGGGAACGGCAGGGCCGGCCGTGCGAGTTGGTGGTGATGTCTCTGAGCTCGGTGGCGTCGAGGAGCCTCTGGAGGGTGGGCTTCCAAACACGATGGTGGAGCAGAACCACCTGGTTGGGAGTGGATCGTCCTATGCGCTCGTGATCGATGGCGGGCCGGTGGTGGTACGGAACAACATCGTTGTCTCTGGACTCTCCGGTGGCTTGTCTGTGGCCGACCCCACCAACAATGGTCGCATGAACCACATCCACGTGATTGGGAATTCCATCACGGGTACGGATGGTCCCGCGGTGACGCTCACCGACTGGGAAGCGGACGGCACGCTGGCGTTTGCCAACAATGGGATCTGGGACGCAACCGCTCCGGGGGCGGGAGTGCCCGCTGCGGTGGGGGATCACCCGTGGGGGGGCAATGTGGACTGTTCCTCCGAGACGGCCTGTTTCGAAGACATCATGGCGGGCGATCCCTCTCCGCGTGGCGGCGGGGAGCTTCCCGGTCAGGGCATCGTGCTCGAGAGCGGTTTTCTGGCAGCCGATCTCTGCAACGACGGCCGAATCCTCGGGAGTCCATCGGGAGCGCTCACCACATCTCTGGCCGAGCCCTTGTTGCTGAGCAGCGACACCGACCCCACGGTGCACTGCGTGTCGGGTGGCGACGATACCGGAGACGACACCGCGTCGGACACCGCCTCCGATAGTGGAGACGACGTGGATGTGGATCCCGGCGACGACACGCCGGGAGGCGGCATCGACACAGCGCTCGAGCCCGACCTACCGAGGTGGTCTGCCGCGTTTAAGGCGGGTGAAAAAGGCGGAGTGGGCTGCTCGACCGCAGGGGTGGCCACCGGCTGGCTCGCTGTCTTCCTGGGCATCCTCGCGTCTGCTCGCCGTCGAGCGCAGTCGAGCGGCTGATCCGGTCTCGGCTCCGGTCTGATTACTCCGGACCGGCCACGTTCAGCACCCAGGAACCGGTCTCTCCATCGACCCCACCAATGGCGAGATGGACCACGTCTCCCTCGGCCAACAGCACCTGGGCGTCGGCCTGGAGGTCTCCGGCGCGGAAGTCGTCGCACGTCATCGCGGTGGCGCACTGGCCGAACACCGTGATGGCTGCATCGAAGTCGGACCCGGCGCTGGTGAAGGACCAGGTACCCGACTCGGGGGCTTCCCAGCGCACGATGCTCGATGCACCGGTCACGTCGGCGCAGTCATGGGTAATGGCGGCGGTGGCGGTAGAGAGCGTCCCGCTGAGCACTGCATCGCCCACCGCTGAGCCTGCATCTGCGTCATCGTCTTCGGCGAAGGGGCTTCCCGACCGCACTGATACCACCAGTTGGCCGCTGTTGTACTCGTCATAGGCCTCGGCCAGCACTCGAATGGACCGTCCTGCCTGTGCAGACAGCGACACGGTGGAGTGAAGCCCGCCGGCATCGTCGTTGCAGGAGCGCATCTCCCCGCCACACCAGGCGTCGCCGATGGCGAGTGTGGTGTCGAACGCCGAGCCGGCCGTAGTGAGCTCGTAGCAGCCGTCTTCGGGCGGCGTCCAGGTGAACTGGACGTCTTCACCGCCGCCCGTCGCGGTGCACGGACCTTGTGCATCGTCGCCGGAACCAGAAATCTCACCAGACCAGAGCGTGCCCAGCAGTTCGCCGGTGTCGGTGTCGATGCACACGCAGCTGTCCGACGTGGAGCAAGACGGGTCCCCGCAGTCTGCGGTGCCATCCCAGTCGTCGTCGACACCGTTGTCGCAGATTTCGGCATCGAGGGGATCGGGTCCGGTGTCGGTGGTGCCCTCATCGCCCGTGTCGCTCGTGCCACCGAAGTCCCCGGTGTCTTCCGGCTGGGCTCCGGTGTCGGCGGTGCCGGAGTCGGTCGGAGCCGGATCGGCGGGCACGTCCGGGCTGCCAGTGTCGCCGGAAGGAGGCTCGACGAAGCCCGGCCCGTCGATGAGCCCTTCGTCGGGAAGTGGTGTACAGGCCATAGCGACCAGTGAGAATACGATTCGGATGTCTGCCGCCACGGTGCCTCCAGTGCACATGGGCCGAGTTCGGACGCACAGCAGAGGCATTGAGCCGAATGCGCGAGCAATTCCCAAGTTCGCGAGCCATTCCCCAGTCTTTGGCCAACGCCCAAGACCGCAAGCAACGATTCGTTCACCGTGCGCATGGACCATCGAGGGGCACGCCGGCGATCTCTCCGGTCCCGCTCGACGCTCGACGACCCGTGCTGCAGGGTGCGGGATCTCTGGACAATTGGCGGTGGGTGTCGAGACCGCTGTCAGCGGCTGAGCGCACCCGATAGACGTCCAACGGTGGACTCGAACCGCCCGATACCGGCTGAGAATGCTTCACGCATGGCCGATGGTTGTGCGTCGATCCCCGCCCGTCGTGCGCGGGGAAGAATGCGTGGCATGAAGCGGCCCACGCGATCTTCGTCGGCCGACTGGGCCAAGCTGCCAGCGCGCGTGAGCCCGCCAGACAGTCGCCCGACGATCGGGCTCGCACCCGCATCGGGTCGAGCATCGGCGAACAGCTCGATGACGGATTCCTTGTCGCGGGCATCGGCCTGTTCGCTGCCGTCAGAGTTCTTCGTGGTGGGTGCTGTGGTGCGCCGAGCGGCTGCGAACCGACCGACGGCAGCAGGCCCAGGATCGACCAGTCGACCGGCCGCATCGGTGGACTGGACGATGCCTTCCATCCCCGCCCGCAGCCGCGCCGCGACCTCCACGCCGATCTGCCCCCGCGGCTGTACGGGAGCTTGCTCCACGGCAGTCGTGGAGCCGAGGTGCCCGGAGGTGCTCGCCGTGAGGGTGGGCACAGTGCTTACGACTGATGGAATCATCGCCATGGTGTGCCCCCGGAGCCGTTCCGGAAAGGGGTGGAAGAGGGGAGGTTGGGGTGCGACGAAGTGCGCGTCCAAGCCATGTGTGCCCATTGTATTCGGGAAACCCCCTTCGGAACAGTCAGGATTTCACGTGAGGGCATCGGCCGTTGCTTCGATCGAGTCGCGGAGGGGCGATGGCGAGACGAGCTGCTCGGGGTGGGTCGGGTGTCCCAGGGCATTGAGCTGATCTGCGAGCGCGACCGCGGTGGCTTCGGGACGTGCTGCTTCGGACAAGAGGGCGCACAGGGCACTCGCCATGCCAGGGCCGTGTGCGGACCAGTGACGGAGCGCGACCCCGAGGACGTCCCAGATGAGCAGCGTGCCCGACAGCAGACCATCGAGATCCTGCAATCCGACTTCGATACCGAATGGCCAGACCTGGAGAATGGTGGCTTCGTCGATTCCATCGAGGGCAACGAAACGACTCTCACGGAGGTCGAGGGCACGCCATGCCACCCGCCCATCCGGGCCGTCCACGAGCCGGAGCAACACTCGGTGGGGGCCAACCACCCGGTCGTTCCAGCGGTGGCAGCCGAGGATCGCATCGCCCTGGGGATGAGCCATCAGCGGTGCGACGAGCGCTTGCAACGAACGGTCGACGCGCGTGAGAGCGGCGCTCCATCCGGCTGGGTCCAAACTGGGCAGGACCGTGCGAAGCGGCAGGGGTCCGACCGGGCGTGGGCGCGCCCGAAGCTTGGCGAGTCGCTCGGGATCGGACGTGACTGCTGGATGCGACTGCACCGAGATCGGACGACCGTGGGCGTGGGGAACAAGCTGCAGCACCTGACCGGGTACCGGCCCCACGACGGTGCGTTCATGGCTGAGCTCGGAGGCCCATGCGGCGAGCTTCGGGTGGTCGTCGAAGCAGTAGGGCACGCCGAGCTCGTGGGTATCGACGAAGCCACCGCCGGACAAGATGATGGTGGGCGGGATGGGGAGCTCGGCCGTGTAGGTCACGCACAGCTCACGAAGCAGCGCCAGGCCGACGAAGCCGACCGCCGGGTCGGGTCCGAGGAGGTCGCGCCCGGATCCAATGACTCCAGGGGGTGGAATCTGGGTGTTGTTGGACACGACCACGGAATCCGGGATGGG
>CAJWOS010000303.1 GCA_913044235.1 uncultured Pseudomonadota bacterium | reverse complement strand
CGGAGCCCTGGACGCCGTTCAGCGGCTTCGGCATGAACGTGGCGTACACGCCGCGATCCATGGCGATCTTCTTCACGACCAGCCGAAGCGTCATAATGTTGTCCGCCATGCTGAGCGCCTCGGTGTAGCGGAGGTCAATCTCGTGCTGGCTCGGCGAGTCCTCGTGGAACGAGTACTCAACAGGGATGCCCATCGCCTCGAGCATGTGAATCGTCGTCTTGCGGAGATCGCTCGACACATCGGCGGTCGTGAGATCGAAATACGAGGCGTGGTCGATCGGCTTGGGGGCACCACCCTCGGTCTCCCCCGACTCGAAGTAGAAGAACTCCACCTCAGGAGCGGCGAAAAAGGTGTACCCCTTCTCGCGTGCGGCGGCGAGGTTGCGCTGCAGCCAGGTGAGCGCCAGCGTGCGGTACACGAGATTCCGGGCGCACACGCCGTCGCGGAAGGAGGCGCAGCGCGCCAGCGCCGTCTCGGCGGCCGTGGTCTCGGTAGAGAATGCTGCGCCGGCCGGAGCCTGCCGAAAGACCGCCCAGAAGTCGCCCACGTAGCTCCCCTTGGGGTGGAAGGCGGCCTTCGACGACACCACGGCGGGTGCCTGGTACACCACATCTACGCACCACAAGCCTGCTTTCTGGGTGGCTTCGAGGATGGTGCGCCAGGCACGCAGGTCGTGGTTGTTGAATGCGACCAGCACTGCACCCTGGGAGGCGAGCAGGGCTGCGGCGGCGGCAAACACGGCCTGGATCCGGGCCTGGTAGCGTGGCCACGCCGTGGCCTTGGGCTCCCGGTCGCTCACACTCAGGTCGGTGCTCGCGTGCACGGTGCGCCCGAGCAGCGCATTCCAGAAGGCGCTGAACTCTACGAAGGGCACGCTGTCGCCGTAGGGCGGGTCGAGCACCACCAGATCGGCCCGCACGCCGCTCATACGGAGTGCGTTGAGACGCGTGTGGGCGTCTTGCTCAGCGAGGTGCACGGTGAGCGAACGGCCTTGGGACTGCGCTACGGCATCGGCCAGGCCAGCCTCGAAGCGGCGCAGGCGGGCGCGCAGGTGCACCAGGGGGTTGGTCTCGAGGTGGCGCGGTGGCACCCAGAAGCCGGGCACGCTCCAGGCGGGGCCGCCGGTGGTGAGGTTGTTTCGGTACGCCGTGAGCCGGGAGCACTGCGCGGCGCTGGCGGTGAGCAGGAGCCGGGCGGCCCGCTGTAGGGCAGGGTCTTCGAGCGGCTTCACAGCGGCTTCGTAGGTCAGCAGGGTGTGGAGCACGCGCGGGGTGAACAGCGAGGCGGGGGTCATGCCGCCAAAGGCCAATATGCGGCGGTTTTCGGCGAGGGGTGCGTGCAGGCTGTCCGGTCCCTGCTCGGTGGATTCGGGAACGGCCACCGTTTCCTGCGCCTGCAGCACGGCAGAGGCTTCGTTCACGGTTCGGTCGCCCACGTGCGCCACGCCCACCACGGCGGTTCGGGTGAGGGTGTCGAGGTTCAGGCGCACCGGATGTCCGCAGTCCCCGCACCTTCGGGACCGACCCTGGCCCACCACGGTGCGGGCCGACTGCTCGCTCCCGCACGACGGGCACTGTGCGACCACTTCATGCACCACGTACCGCACCGTTCTTTCGGTGACAGGGCAGGTCCAGAGAGCGGCCGTCTGGGCTTCCAGGCGGTCGAGCAGTGCGCCGAGAGCCGACGAAAACCGGTCCGGATCGGGAGGACTGCAGGTGGTCTTCGTGAGCAGCAGAGAGACGGGGTTGATGTCGGAGGCGTAGACGGTGTGCCCCAGCTGCGCGGCCTCTCGGGCCACCACGCCACTGCCGATGAAGGGATCGACCACCACGCCGGGCGACGGTAGCAGCGCCTCTACGAAGGCCTGCACCACGTTGTGGGGCTTGCGCGACCAGTACTTGTGCAGGCGGTAGCGGGGCGGATGGGTGTGGGCGACCACGCGCGGCAGCAGACGGGCGCTCACTGCGGGGCTCTCAAGACCACGATGTAGTCACACAGAGGCACGCCCAGCTTGTCGGCGGTGCGCCGCTGGCTCGACACCCACGAGGCCTCGGTGTGTCGGGGAATGCGCAGCACCACCTTTTCGACTTCCATCCGGCGCGTCTCGCGCACCTGGTCGATGATGCGCCGCGTGACCGGGATGTGGGTGCCCTGCAGGCGGGTGTCGCCGATCATCACGGCCACCGCGCCGCCCGGACGCACCGCGTCGAGGCAGTTTTCCACCACTCCCTGCATGTCGTTCACGTACTTGGCGGCGTTTTCAGGCTTTCCGATCTTGAAGTACTCGCGGATCTCCGAGCGCCGTACGTCGGCCGGCTTCACGCCGGTCCAGGCCAGCTCCAAGCTGTTGATGCGGCTGTACTTGTAGGCATTGAAGTACGGCGGGTGGGTGAACACGAAGTCGGCCTGCTCACCGTTGGCCAGGGGTAGAGGCTGGCGGGCGTCGTGGGCACACACGGTCACGTCGCCGTTGGTGGGCAGGGCCGAAGCGCCCTTGATGGCGCGGTTGGAGAAGCGCACGAAGGTATCGAGGGTGTCGGTACGGGCCGTGTCTGCGTCGAGAAACAGGCGACCCTGCTGGGTGGTGGCCCGCGAGCAGCGCCGGATGGCGCCCAGATAGGCCGCGTGCAGGAGCTGGCGCACCGGCGTGTCGTCGAGCGTGTGCAGGGACCGGTGCAGGCCGCGCAGGGAGTCGGCGGTCTCGGGCAGGAACCAGTGGTCGGGGTTGCGCAGTCCCACGGGCTCGAGGGGGTACTCGGTGGCTGTGGCCGGGGTGTAGCGCTCGACCACCTGGGCCAGCGCTTCGCGGGCGGCGTCGCCACACACCGGGGTGGTCTTGGCGCGGGCCACGGCGAGAGCGGTGGGGCTCACATCGAAGAGCCGGCACCGGCGGCCGGCGAGCAGTGCCTCCACGCCCGTGGTGCCGCTGCCACCCGTGGGATCCAACACCAGGTCACCGGGGGCGCTGTGGTCTTGGATCAGCTCACGCCCGATAGGGGGTGGGTACTTCCCGAAATAGCGGAACAAGCCGTGGGTGGCGTAGCCGTTGGCCCGGTTGCTGCCTTCGACCGTCCAGGCTTCGGTGGGCCCAAGGTCGTCGAGCTCGGCGTCCCGCAGCTGGGGCCCATAGGTCGATGCCACCGAGTCCACACGGGCCCGTGTGACCGCGGGGCCGCGCTCGGGGAGAGACAGGTGCGAGGGCTTCGAGACCGGTGGCGCAGGCACGATGGACTCCAGGGGCCCGGTGTAATCGGGAGGTGGTGCGTGTGCCCTCCGCGTTGTGTGTGGGGGCGAACGGGCGGTGGGTAGAACCGCGTGTGGGTGGGCGGAGCGCCGGGCGGGTGCGTTGCCGCGGGATGGCGTCGAACAGCCTGTTCCATCCAGAGTCGACCGTCGGCTTGTTTCGGGGCTGCATCTCGCTTCCCCCCCTTGCAACACGCCCTTTCAACGGGAAAGATCGAGCCTCTGGTCTCATCGCGCGTGCGGGTGGGCGCCTTCGCTTGGTGCTTCGAGCGACCGCTGGCATCTGAGCGGACTCCCCGCGGAGAGACCAGATGGTGGTCTTGCGCGCCCCGCCTCTCCGATCTCGAGCTGCCCCATGCATCGAACCCAACTGTCCGTCCTGCTTGCCATGCTCACTGCCACTACGGGCTGTCGGATAGCCGATATGTCGGACAAGAGGGGTGAGCCGGAGGCTGAGACGGACACAGACACAGACACAGACACAGACACAGACACGGACACGGACACGGACACGGACGCCGACACCGATGCAGATACCGATACCGACCTCGAACACACGGCGCACGATGTTGTGGTGGTGGGTGCAGGGAGCGCGGGGCTCTATGCCACCCGAACCCTATTGGCGTACGGCTATGAAGTGCTCCTCATCGAAGCCACGGACCGGATCGGCGGACGGGTCAAGAGCGCCACGCTCGGCGATATGCGGGTAGAGCTGGGTGCGGAAGAACACTATCGAGCCACCGGAGACAATCCGGTCTGGCCCGCGATCCGCGACTACTACGGCGCCTCCGTCTACGGGGACGGCTACCAAGGGGCCAGCGCGTACTCGATGGATGACGGGACCGAGACCTGCTGGGACTTGTCAACGGCCACCCGTCGCTGTCGAGACGACGCCGATGTGGGCACCGCCGACGAGGTCTGGTCTTGGTACTGGCGTCCGTCCAACCACGAGGATCCCGACACCACCCTTGCACAAGACGTCTTCACCGAGTTTGGTGTGGACGCCGACCACCGCGCCTATCATCTCTACGACGCCGGATTTGCAGGCGGCTCCTATGCCACCAGCCTCGACCGACTCGGCGCCCGCAGCCTCGCCCTCCAGAGCAACCAGTGGGACCTCTCCGAAGGCATCCAGGTGTTGGTCGACAAAGACCTCGGCTACTCGGATGCTCTGGAGACGGTCTGGTGGGACGCCGTGGTCGCCCAGGCCGACCTCCTGGTTGGTCGTCCCGTGGTTCAGATCGACACCCGTGGAGACGATGTGGTGGTCACAGACGACACCGGTGCGCGGCATGCGGGGCGTCAGGTCATTGTGACGGTGCCCATCGGTGTGTTGCAGGCCGAGACGATCACTTTTGTGCCCGACCTGCCGGATGCCACGGTGGATGCCTACAACGGCATCGGCATGGACATGGGCATGAAGGTGGCGATGCGCTTCTCCACGGCTTGGTGGGAGACGGAGGGCTCTGCACTGGCGTGGCTGGTCACCGAGGGGCCCGCAGGTGCTTGCTGGGTGCCCAGTGACTACAAGAGCGGCACCACTTCGTTCATCTTGATGTGCTACCCGATGGGGCGCAACGCAGAGCTGCTGAACGAGCTCGCGGTGGATGCAGGCAGCGGCAGCGCGGGCGACGCAGCCATCCTTCAAGCGGTCTTGGCCGACCTCGACGCCACGTTCCCCGGCGCACCAGGCATGGCGTCGGCGCACTATGAAGACGGACTTGTGCAGAATTGGGGGGCGGAGCCCTACATCCTGGGTGCGTACTCGTACCCCATGGTTGGCACCTTCCCGACCGCATCGGACAACCTGCGGATGGATCTGCAGCAGCCGGTGGCTGGCGACCGAATCTTCTTCGCGGGTGAGGCCACGAGTGTGGCACGCTCGGCGACCGTCCCCGGTGCGCTGGCGGAAGGAGAGCGCGCCGCAGACGCGGTGCATGCGGTGAATGGGTCACCCTCCGATGCGCCCGCGGTGCCGGAGTAGATCACCCAGCTCGTTGGCTGTAGCCTCAGGCATGGGGTCACGCAGCGGTGGAGTACCGCCACGCCGGAAGGTCCGATAGGGCGCGTGCGCGCGCGGCGGGCCGACCATGGACTGGCCGCCAGCATTCCCTTCTGTTTCCGTTTTTCAGGTGTCCCATGTCCCCCTCTCCTGTCCGCTCCTCCGACCGTGCCCTCAAGGGCGCTTCGCTCTCCGAGATCGCGGCGGTGGCTTCTGAGGCGCTCTTTCCGGACGCACCGGCAGTGGCGCTCGACGTAAAAGACATCTCTGGCAACAGTGGTGCTCGGACCTACCTGTGTCGCCGCGACGGCACGCCCATGTGCATCGTGAAGGTGGTGAGTGGGGGTGGAATCATGGACTCCCACGAGAACACCCACCGACGCGTGCATGCAGGCACCGAGGCGATGCGGTCGTATGGCATCGCCCCGCCGGTCTTGATGCGCGGTGCGGACTTTCATGTGGAGCGGTCGGCGGGCACCTCGGTGATGCAAGACTACTTTCACTTCGATCCCGAGCGGGCGCCCTTCGAGAAGGTCGCGGCCCTGATGGCCCGCCTGCATGCGGCACCCACCGACTGGTACACCCCACTGCGATCGGACTTTCTGCAGCGCGACCCGGCCCTGTACGCGATCCTGGGCCAAGCATCGGATCATGCGCCCGCCTGGTGCCTGCCCTGGTCGGGCTTCGACACCGGGATGCCGGTGCTCGGCGTGGGCAATCCCGATCCGGCCGCAGCCTGTCGGATGCTCGAGCTCATGGTGGAGACCGGTGTGTACGCAAAGGTGATGCTCTGCGAGTCCTTTGCGCCCACCTCGGCTGCGGGCCGGCGGCAGGTGGTGGTGCACAACGACTTCAAGCCCGACAACCTGCTGTGCGATCCCGAGACCGATATTCTCACGGCCATCGACTACGACCTCATCCAGGTGGGGCCCGCCGTGATGGAATTCGGGCTGCCCTACATGATGTGGCTGGGTTCCCGGTTCACCACCTTCGAGGCTCGTCGCGCCTTCATCTCGGCCTACCTCTCCGCCGCTGAGCTTCCCGCAGAGCCCGCCGACGTGCGCGCGCTGATGCTCGACTGCGAGGTCAATACCATCGTGGCCTTCCCCGGCCTGCTCGCACACATCTACGACACCGAGGTGCCTCTGCTTCGCGGCGTGCCCCACCCCACCGCAAAGGCCGGCCACATCGCGAGTGGCCCCGGTGTCCACCCCACCGGGCTTGAGCTCGTGGAGCTCCTCGCGGAGGCCGTGGACAAGGTGCGTGCCGATGATGCGCTCGCCGATCGGTGCCTGGAGCAGGGGCTGGTGGTCACCATGCTTCGAGAGGAGGGCTTCGGCTCGCCGGTGCTGCATGGGTGGCTGCGGGAGATGCAGAAGAACCGAATGCTGCGCCTGTTCGGCATCGCGGAGGTGGATGGGGGCGAGCTGTACGTGTCGTCGCACGCGAAGAAGTAGGGCCGCGGCCCACGCCAGGGGCGGTGATCACGCCTGCCGAGCGAGGGCCGCTTCGAGTGCGGGCACCAACAGGCGTGCACCGTGAAGATCCGGCGCCGCAGCCAGTGCATCGCGAGCAACAGGCGCCGTGCTCGGGTCGCGTGCGAGCTCCACCAGAGCGCTGAGCAGCTCACCGCCGCCCCGTGCGACACGCGCCACGCCGCCACGGGCCAAGAACGACGAGAGGGTCTGGCGGGCTTGCTGGCCGTGCCCTTCCGCACACAGCACAAGCAAGTGAGACAGCTCGATCCAAGCGTGCAGGCGAGGGTCGTCGAAGCGAGGCACGAGGGCTTGCGCGTGGTCGATGTGCATGCGCGCGCCCGCGACGTCGGGCGTGCGGCTCAAGACACCTGCGAGGTTTGCATGGTCGAAGGCGCACAGTCGCGGATCGTCGAGGGCTTCATGGAGCTGAAGCGCTTCTTCCCCAGCAGCCTCGGCGCCTGCGGTATCTCCAGCGGCGGATCGGGCGCTCGTGAGGTTCGTGAGGATGCTGGCGAGTCGGGCTCCACCACCCATGCGGCGGGCATCGCGCACGTTGGCTTCGAGGGCCGCAATCCCGCCGGCGTAGTCGCCCAGCTGGATGCGTGCGGCGGCGAGGTTGTCGGTCATGCGCAGCCGCAGGGCAGATGGCGGGATCTCAACTGCAGCGGCAGCCTCGAAGGCGGGCAGGGCGGCACGGGTGTCGCCGCGGATGGCACGGGCCGATCCCACCGACGACCACGCGCGCACGCGCACGAGGCCTTCCTCGGCGTGGATGGCCTGCAGGCCGTCAGTCTCCGCGGCATCGAGCTGGTGGAGCCGGACCCGGGCGCCGGCGAGCGCAGCCAGCCGTCGGGCAGCGGCTGCCTCGGTGGTGGGGTGTCGACGCTGCAGCAGGTCCACGGTCAGTCGGTAGGTGCCCGCGCGGTCCAGGTGGTCGTAGGTGAGCCAGACGATGTCGACGGCCAGGTCGTCGTCGAGATCTGGATCGGCGGCGGCCGCGAGCAGCAGCGGCACGTGATCGCTCAGGTGGGGGTCGTCCGATCGGATCAGGCGAACGACACGCTCCGCGAGAATGGTCCACAGGCCTGCGCGTGCCGCCGAAGATCGCTCGATGGGAATGTCGGGGAGGGAAGCGCGGACCCGGCCGGGAACGGCGACTCGGGAGTGTCCGCTGGCATCGCGCCACACCGCGAGAGCGCCGGCGTGTTCGAGCGTGCGCACGGTGGCCGGACGCGCTCCGACCGCGGCCACGGCATGGTCTCGGCGCACGGGGGCGGGCCAGGTGGATGCGGCCTGCAGCAGCCTACGGGCAGGGGCCCCGAGGTGGGTCCAGAGGTTTCCAAGACGCGGGTCGTCGATGGGTGGGAGGGCACGCCAGAAGCCGTCCGGGTCGGTGCGGAGCTCCTCGAGAACTTCGGTGGGCGCGGCGGTCGACAGCGCCATGGCCACCCGCTCCAGATCGCCGGGGATCCCCGCGACCGCTGTGACCAGCGCCCGTCGGACCGCATCGCTGCCTGTGGGACCGACCGCTCCGGATTGCTCCACGCGGGCGTCGAGGAGCGCGAGCGCAGGGTCCATCTGGAGGGGACCCACCCGAACGAGCGGCACCTCCGGCCAGCGGGGCGCTGTCCAGGTCGTCACGCAGATCCGCAGTCCATCGGTGGTCGCCGACTTCACCAGCACACGCTCCACCACCACCTCACCGCGCTCCACATCGCCGTCAAGCTAGTCGACCGCGTCGACCCTGCGCACACCAAGCCCGCCACGGACAAGACCAGCGCGCCGCCGCCGCTCTACCTCATCGCCTTTGTGCAGTGTGTGCGCGAGCCCTTGCCCGCGCGCTACATCGTGTACCAGCTCGAACAATTGCCGTTCTCGCCGCTAGGCACGAACCCGAACTACGCCAAACGGCTAGCAAACGCCGTCGTGTGCTGGGACTACACGCGGGCAAACGCACCGTACTACCGCGCGCAGCCTGCGTGCCAAACGCCGTTGTGGCTGCCGGTGCCGTTGCCGGCGTGCGCGGGGC
>CAJWOS010000302.1 GCA_913044235.1 uncultured Pseudomonadota bacterium | reverse complement strand
GCGCGACTACCCACCGGCCCGCTTTGCCCGCCATGAAAGCTTTCCGGCCTGCGACGTGGTCAACAGCCTCGTGTGCGAGGGCACGATTGTGCACGGCGCGGCCATCCTCGAGTCGGTGGTCGGCTACGATTGCGTGGTTCATGCCGGCGCCAAGGTAGACTCGACCCTGATGCTGAGTGGCTGCTTCATTGGGGAAGGGGCGCAGGTCCGTCGGGCGTTTCTCGACAAGAACTGCCGCATCGATCCCGGTGCGCAAGTGGGCCTGGACACGGCGGCCGACCGGCTGCGCTTCCCCTTCGTGACCGACTCCGGCATCGTCGTGCTCCCCAAGGGGTCACGGGTGCCGGTCCATGGGCCCATCGAGCTGGCGAGCGACATCGCTGAGCTGCTCTGCTCCGACCCGGCCACGAAGGAACGGATGGCCGAGACTCGCCACATGTGGGTGTCGGGAGACCGCGGTCGCCACAGCTACCAGTCTGCGGGGTATCGCTACTGAGGCCGAAGCCGAAGCCCGTGCTCAGGGCGTCGGTGTGGCCACGGCCTTGGGTGGTTCAGGCGGTCCGCCGCCTTGCGCGACCCAGGCCTCCACGCGGTCGGCGAGCACCGTGAGCGGCACCGGTCCGCTGTCCAGCACTACGGAATGGAAGTCTGCGAGCGCGAACGCTTCGCCCAGAGTGGTTTGGGCATGGCTACGAAGGCGGAGCACTTCGAGCTGGCCAAGCTTGTAGCCCAGTGCCTGGCCGGGCCAGCCGATGTAGCGGTCCACCTCGTTCGCGATGTTGTTTGCGGCGAGCGGGGTGTTGGCTTGCATCCAGGCCTCCGCTTCTTCGCGGGTCCAGCCGTAATGATGGAGACCGGTATCGACCACGAGACGCGCGGAGCGCCATGCGTCGAAGGACAGCATTCCGAGGCGGTCGAGGTCGCTTGGGTACAAGGAGAGCTCATCGGCGAGTCGCTCCGAGTACAGCGCCCAGCCTTCAACATAGGCGGTGATGCCGCCATGTCGCCGGAACGCGGGCGTCTCGGACAGCTCCGTTGCATATGCAATCTGCAGGTGGTGTCCGGGTACAGACTCGTGGAAGGCCAGCGCACGGGCTTCGTGGCGGAGTCGGGTCTCGGGGGCATGGGTGTTGACCCGATAGATGCCCGGCTTGTTTACGGCGGGAGGCTCGTACCAGGCCACATACGTAAAGGGCGCCACGTTGGCGGGGATCGGTCGAACCTCGCAGGGGGTGCTGGGCAGGGTGTGAAAGACCGCCGGAACAGCGGCTTCAGCAGCCCGCAAGCTCTCCTCGGCCACGGCGAGGATCGACTCGGGTGTGTCGAAGCGCAGGTCTGGTGATGATCGAAGATGGGCGAAGAGGGCCGAGAGGTCGGTCGCCAGCTCGGGCTGTTCCGCTCCGAACATGCGATCGGCGAGCGCGAGGAACTCTGCATGCACAGACGCGATCTCCGTCATTCCGATCGCATGGATCTCCTCGGGCGTCTTGGAGAGTGTGGTGTGACGCCGAATCACACTTGCGTAGCACTCGGGAAGTCCGGGAAGTCCGGTGAGCGTGGCCTGATCGGGTGTGCGAGCGGCCGGAAGGATGCGTTCGTGCAAGAAGCGCCGGTACGCCTGCAGGCTTGGCAGGAGAACCGCACGGACCTGGGCTCCGTGCTCCAGGTGAAGTCTCTTCAGGTCGGATGCTTCGATGCCCTCGATCGGGTCGCGTCCAGGAGCGAAGAGGGGAGACTCGGCCAGCGGCGCATCGAGGGTTCGGTCGATGAACGCGACGGCACGACGGACCGCCTCAGCATCCGCAGTCAGTCCGAGCCGAAGGCCCTCCTCGAGGCGTTGCATCTCGGCTTCGACGGCTGGGGGCATCTGCTTGATGCGCGACGCCAGGGAGCCAAAGTCGGTGCTTTGCTGGAGGGGGTGGTCGGCGATGACACGGACGTGGTCGGCGACCGCGTTGCGGCTGGAGGTCACATTCCACAGCTCGAACTGACAGGGCTCGAGGGCGAGGTCCGCTTGTAGGTTTGCCTCGAATACCGCTCGAGTCAGGGCATCTTGAGGCGGTAGGGTCGTCGGGTCGAGCTGGTGGATGCGCTCCAGGAAGAGACGCCGAGCGTCATAGTGGTTGCGGATGGCCCGGGTGGAAGTGTCGCCCAGCTGGCCATCGAAGCGGCGGTCGCCGAGCTGCGTGGCCCATGTGGGTGAGCGGGCCATTGCGTCTTCCCAGTGATCGTGAAGAATGCGCTGCAGCCGGGGGTCAGAAACGCCAGCGATTGCATCGGCGTTCAAGGTGGTCGTGTCGGGGTGCACTGCCGACCCTCCGGTGGGCTTTCGCGCGCAGCCGAGGAGCACGAGTAGAGGAAGAAGACGAAGTAAGACCACCGATTCATCCGAGGTGTGTGCAGCGCCAGGGAAGCCGGGCGCCCCGGCGAGCGTACGCGGCCGTGAGCCGGCCGGCGTACCGGCACCCTGTACCATGGAGGACCAATCGGAACGGCGCTCCCATCAGTGGGCAGAACATGCGCTGTCAGGCGTCATGCCACCGGCCGTCGCGCCATACGATGGCACGCGAGAAGGGTGCGTGGATGGGATGGACCGGATCGGGGTGGGTTGAGTGGCCTGGCAGGTGGATGGCCACGCCGGACTCTGCCCGCTCCAAGACCGGCATCACGCGGGGGATCGGTCGTGTCTGGGCGTGCGTCCAAATCTGCTGGATGCTGGCAAAGGCGGCCAGCTCTTGGAGGGTTCGCCAGGTTGGCGGGGCCACGAAGAGGTCTCCACGAGCAGCGGCATCGAGGGCGTTCTGGGGCGACAGCCAGAGGGAGTCGACGGTTTCCCGTGTGTCGTGGGTGGCGTGGGCGGACTGGGCGCGCGTGAGACAGGTCACGAAGAAGCGAGTGTCGTAGCGGCGGCGCTCTGCGGCCGGGGTGACCCACCAGGCCCAGCGCCGCAGTCGGTCGAGGTCGGGAACGAGCTGGTCGGCGGGTACAATACCGGCGCGGGTGTCGAGCAAGCGGTCGCGCAGCTCGGCGCTGGGCCGTCCGTGCCCGAGCCAGATGCCGGACTCTTCGAAGCATTCCCGGATGGCGGCGACCGCAAACGCGCGATCGGCGGCATCGAGTCCCGGCACGGTGCCCTCGCTGGCGAGCGTATGGTCCTCGGGATCGAGGCGTCCCCCTGGAAAGACCCATGCTCGGGGAAAGAAGCCCACCTTCCGGCTGCGCTGCAGCAGCAGCACTTCGGCGCCGGTGCCGTGGGCTTCCGGACGCAGCACAATGATCGTGGCGGCCTGGCGCAGAGCAGTGGGTGTGGTCGCAGGCGCTTCAGACATAGGCGCCGATGACCTCAAGCTCCGGAAGTAGCCCCTCGAAGGCAGACAGAACGTCGGCGTTGTAGCGGGCCGATTCCAGTTTCATCTGCTGGATGGCACTCGCTGGGCTGCGACCACCCTGGCTGGAGTGTCCCACTCGCAGGTGGTTGAAGTCGGCAGCTGCACAAATCAGGTGTGTATATGGATGGAGGTCGCCCCATCGCAGTGTGTTGGGCGGACCGTCTTGATCGAGTCCCTTGTCGTGTTCGAACACTGTGCGCAGCATGCGGCGGGCGAGGGGAGTCAGGTTGCCGTCTCCCAGGAGATGTAGGATGGCTCGGGCATGGCGCAGTCCGTCTTCGACATCCATGGGACGTGCAGCGGTCGCGACTTCGCCGATGCGGGGTGGGCGTCCACGGGGATCTGCCTCCTCGTCCGCCTCGGGCTGTAGCCCAGGCGCAAGAACCAGTGCGCACTGCGCGACCTCTTCGAGAGACTGGCGGTTGAGTCCGAGCAGTCGACCGGCGGCCATCGCATACAGCGCGGTGTGAACCGGATGGCTGAGGTGATTGCCCACCAGTTCCTTTGGTCGGGCGAGAGCCAGCGCTTGGCGGGGGCTGGTCAGGTACAGCTCGGCGAGCTCTTGTGCCACGTTCTGCGCCTCGACGCGGAGAGACGGAGTGATGGCGTCTTCTTGCAGCGCGTTCGAGAAGCGCAGTCCACGCATGTACAGTCTCACGGCTGCCAGGCTGGGGTCCTCGGTGTCGTCTACGACTTCGATGTCTGTTGCGGTGGGCTGGGCCAGGACCGACAAGTGGCGGTACCCTCGCGCGGCGAGCTCGCGGTTGAGGACATCAGGACCGGGGCCACCTCTGCCCGGATACTCGAGCAGCAGTCGCACGAGGGGCTGTATCTGGTCTTCATGGACATGGCGTCCGATGTGAAGGCCTGTGAATCCACGCTCTTTCCAGAAGGCACCGAGGGATCGGATGGCCTTGCGGGTACCCGGATTGGCTCGCAGCAGGCGCGTCTGCAGGAGTATCCGGTCCTCCATAATGAAGACCTCAACGGCCTCGCGACCGTCGAGCATTCTCTTTAGCTCGTCTCCGATCGCATGAGAGCCATAGGCCAGGGCTGCGTGCCCGTCTGGATAGGTCCGGCTGGTGCGCACAAGGTGATCCAGGCGGGTGAGCATCGTGAATGCTGCGGTCTCGGCGGCTGTGGGTTGGTTCATGGGCGACGCTCCAGTCCCCGAGGTTCGGAGTGCATGCGCAGCAGAGGCCGCAGGCGCTCGTGGCTCCGGCCCAGGCGGTCGAGAGCCTCACGCCCTGGAGCGCCCGCGCGGGCGAGTGCGCCGATGCATGCGGCGGGAAGTTCGGGATGACTGCGCTCTGAGTCCTGGGCCACAAGCGCCTCGAGACCGGCGATGGCCGACCCTCGTGAGGTATGCAGCCATGCGATTGCCAGTGCCCGAAGCTCGTCGAGATCAGCCTCTGCGGTGCTGGCTTCGCGCAGGCGGTTCTCAACGAGCAGTGCTGCGTCCACATCGCGGTAGACCGACAAGTACCGGAGCGCTTCCATCCGCACTTCGCGTGCCGGGTCTTGGATGGACTCGCGAGCCGCCGCTTTGATGCGCGGGCTTTGCTGAGCGCGGAGGGCCGTGAGGGATGCCTCGCGAATGCCGGGGTCTTCATGGTGAATTCGGGCGAGGAGGGGCTCGATCAAGGTGGGGTCTTCCTCACGCCGTGCCGCCTGCAAGAGGGCGCGGAGGGCGTCATCGCCGGCCCGTCGCAGGAGGTCGCGCATCGTGACCCCATCGAGGCGCCCGATCGCCAGGGCGATGCCATCACCCAGGGCCTCTCGAACCGGACCGCCGTTGAGCTCTTTTCCAATCTCGGCCAGTTGGAGGATGTTGTCGGCGGTGGCGATCTGGCCCAGAGTGAACATCAGGCCCACCCAGTCGTCGGTCTGGGGGTGCAGCCGGAGGCCCTTCATCAGCGCATCGCGGGTGGCTGTGCCAAGAAAGCGCTCGGTGGCCGTGCGCACCGCAGAAAGGGCCATGCCAAGGGGGGCGAAGCGTGCGTCAGTTGCCAGGAGGAGGGGGCGGAGGAGGTCTCCGGCGAGCAGGGGATCTCCGGCCGCGAGCGCATCGCGCACTCGTAGGAGCCATCGCTCGCTCAGTGCGGTGACTTCGGCATCATCGACTCCAGCACGGAGGGACTCGGTGACCAGGAGTCCGAGCAATCGGTTGGGAACATCATCCTGATGTTCGACCGCACCGGGTACGGCGCCCCATTGTGCCTCGATGTTTGGGGTCTGAAATGGGGTGCTGGCGCTTGAGTCAAAGAGTGTGCGGATTCCGCCGAGAAGGGCGCTGAGCTCAATGTATGTGTTGGGCTCCAGAGCCTCTTCGGTGAGTCCCAGCTGCTGCGAGAGCAGGCGCACCACCTCCACAGGCCGAAGCTCCGCACCGCCGGCCTCGCGCACCTCGACGGCGGAGGCCTCGAAGTGCACATGGGTGAGGCGAAGATGCCACGCGGCGGCATCGAGTGTCTGGACGGGTCGCTTTCGAGACTCGGTCGGGGTCGCCGTTGTCGGGGTCTCCAGCTTTGCGAGGAGGTTCGAAAGCTCGAAGAGCTCGTCGCGGGAGATGCCCGGAAGCAGAGTGATGCTCGACACTCCCTGTTCCATGATTCGCTGCACGATGCTGCGAACCACGAGGTCATTTCCCGACACTTCAGAACCAGCGTAGAAAATCGCTTGATCGCGCACGAGCAGCACGATCGGAGCAGTGTTGCCGGCCAGGGCGACTTGGAGGCCCTCTGCAAACGTGGAGGCGTATCGCTCCGGGTCTCCCTCGTTGGCGCCCGACAAGGTCTGGGCGAGCAGCGACAGACGCGTGATGGCAGACCGCACCACCTCGATTTCCACCGGACGACGCTCGGTTGACCCTTCGATACCGTGGTTGCTCACGGACCCTCCTCTGTGTGGGGCGACCTTATCGCATGTCAGGCTCGAGGTCGGGTCTTCGGACATAGACCACCACCTCAGCGCGGCCGTCAATGGAGAGGCGACCCACTTCCTGGAACGAGGTCTCGGCTTCAACGACGGAAGCCACAACGGGCGGTAGCTTGTCGAGCTCGACGTGGTCGCGCAGCAGCTCGCGTTCGATGTCGCGGCGCGAAGGCCAGCCGCCGTCGGGGGCGCCGACCCATACGAAGGCGTCTTGTTCGGCGAGCAGCTCGTACGTGCCGCGAGGGTCGGTCACCACTCCCCGGACCGATGCGCCGGGGACGGCCTCTCGCATCGCGAGTGCCACGTAGCCCTCGAACAGTTGGTGATCTTCAGACATCACGAGGATCGCATCGATCGGTCTGTCGGTGGACTGCACCAGCCGGGCGGCCTCCGCCATGGGGTACCGATCATGGGAGGGCGGATGGGCCAGGGTGTGCCGGGGCGTCACCCAGTGGAGAGGCAGCACCGGCCCAGGGGGAATCGCGGGGTGAGACCACCCGATGCCGAGGCCAACGAAGCTGTAGATCCCCGCCAGGACCGCGACGGGCGCGAGCCGCCGACGGGTGGCTGCGAGCACCGCCAGCGGACCGAGAATGGGAAGGGTGTAGAACACCTGTTTCTTCGCGATCAGCGTGAAGAGGAGCACGCCCGGAAGGATGGTGGCCCACAGCACAAATCGTGGGTCGCGCAGCAATGCATCGGATCCGTCGCGTTGCCACGAGGCCCACATCCGGGGCACGGTGGCTGCGAGTCCGGCGACCATGAGCAGGCCGATCCCCACGCCGGCTTGGCTGTCGACCAGCGTGAGGAGGTAGTACAGCTCGGGGACGGAACCACCGGTCACGGTGACCTGGCCAGCCACGTCGATCTCTCCCACAGGGGCCTGAGACAGCAGCTCGCCGGTGTGCCGGAGGAAGAATTCTCGGTAGTACGCCGCGGTCAAAAAGACCGCCAGTCCAACGCCCCAGGCAAGGTTCACCGCGCGGGTGCGGTTCAGCCGACCCAACAGGGGCAGGACTGCCGGTGCCAGGAAGAAGCCCACCGTGAGCCGATCGAACATCAGGCTGAGGCCGAGACAGGCCCCCCAGGCCACCACCCATCGGCGGCGACGAAGCCCGGCCGATTCCACCAGACATGCGACCCCAGCCACGGTCCGAGCGATGACCGCGAGGTTCGGCTCGAAGCGCACCAGACTGCCGAATACTCCCGGGCAGAGCACGAGCAGGAGCGGCGCGAGAGGGGCATCGAGACGTCGTCCCAGACGGTGGGCACCGAACAATAGGGCCACAAGGTGCAGTAGGTTGCCCGCTGCCAAGGCCAGCCGGCCGGGGCCAAGGGTAGCGAGGAATGGCCACGGCACGGCGTAGAAGCCCCAGGGCCAATAGCCGGTGTACATGTAGTACCGAAGATGCCAGACATCGCGGTCCTGCAGTGCACCCCACAGATCGTAGGCGTTTCCGACGTGGAGGTATTCGTTCTGAAAGCCGTCTGGGAGTGGGTTGGCGGTGACCCACCACCATAGGTGCCCAGCCAGGACCACCCAGATCGCCACTGCGAGTGCGATCGGACCCCAGCCTTTGCCGAGGCGCTCAGCGGCCCCGTGCTTGGAGCCGTGCACGGTATCTGATGAGTTCGCGGGCATACCGAGCGCTCTATCCGTCTGCAGAGATCACGGGAATATGGGCCGAGAAGCGAACGGTGGATGGTGGATCTGGGCTGCGATCGAATCGGTACTGGATGGCGATGATCACCCGGTGCTTGCCGGGCACCGCGGGTGGGCGATCGGCCTCGGGGGTGTCACTGTGGACGCCGGTGGACAGGCTGACCTGGATGTGAAGCGGCCGCCCGGCGGTGAGTGATGCACCCTGACTCAGGGTGAGGGGCCCGCGGCGACGTCCGTTGATGGCGAGCCCTTCGTCTTCCAGGTCGAACCGCAAGGTGACCTGAATGTCGGAGAGGCGGGCCGGGCTGTCATCGACATCGCGCAGTCGCACCGTCAGCTCCCACGGAATGCTCCGCGCGCTGGTGGTGAGTGGTACGCCCCCCAGGGGACCGAAGAGGGCGTCGAACGGGCTGCGGGTGCGCTTGGGCGGTCGGGGAAGCGTGATGCTGGGGGTGGGGGACCGTGCCAGCGAATGGCTCGGATCAGGAGCGTCGACCGGATCGCTCTGCGGGGATGCGGAGGCCGGATTGGGACGGGAGCGACGGGCGGAGGGCGCGGGATCTGCATCGAGAGACCACGACCCTGGCGACGCCGGGGCGGAAGTCGAGGCCGGTGGAGTCCCTCGTGTTTCGGGTTCCAGTCCACGAATGGTGCGCTGTGCGCGGTCCAGATCTGCGCGCAGGGTGTCGCGCTCCGAGCGGGTCTGGTCCAGACTGGCCTGGACTGTGGCGAGGCGCGCTTGGCCGGCCGCGATCTCCTGCTGGGCTAT
>CAJWOS010000301.1 GCA_913044235.1 uncultured Pseudomonadota bacterium | reverse complement strand
GGCGATGTCGCCGAGGTAGCGCTCCCGGCCCGGCGCGATCATCGGCGAGCGGTCGGTGCTGTGCTTGCTCTCGGGGCGCTGCAGTCGGCTCTCCTTGACCACGCCGGCCTTCGTCGCGAGGCGGTCGAGGAGCGCGAGGTACAGCGCGTTGACGCCATCATCGGCGAAGCGGCTGGCCATGGTGCCGAAGACGGGCAGGGTCTCGGGATCGTCGTGCCACAGCTCGCGGTTGCGCTGGACCTGCTTGCGCACGTCGCGAAGGGCATCCTCTGCTCCCCGCTTGTCGAACTTGTTGATGGCGATCATGTCGGCGAAGTCGAGCATGTCGATCTTCTCCAACTGCGTGGCAGCGCCGTACTCCGAGGTCATCACATACAGGGAGAGGTCGGCGTGGTCGACGATGCCAGAGTCGGACTGCCCGATCCCGCTGCTCTCGAGGATCACCAGCGAGCAGCCCGCAGCTTTGCAGAGCTCGACGGCATCGGTCACGCTCTTGGACAGCGACTGGTGGGCCTGTCGGGTGGCCATGGACCGCATGTAAACGCGAGGACTGTCGACGCTGTTCATCCGAATGCGGTCTCCAAGGAGAGCACCGCCGGAGCGTCGTCGTGTGGGGTCAACGGAAACCACTGCGATGCGCTCTTCCGCCCGTGCCGGGTCACGCAGGAAGCGTTGGATGATTTCATCGACGAGGGAACTCTTCCCAGCCCCACCCGTCCCCGTGATGCCGATCACCGGTACGCGTCGGTCGCCGAGGATAGCCGCCGCGCGCTGCATGATGGACTGCTGCAAGGCTGGATGGTTTTCCACGACGGAGATGGCGGCAGCTAAGGCTGCATCATCTCCACTGGCCAGTCGCTCCCACTGCTCCTCCGACAGCGCAGCCGACCGCTTCTCGAAGTCGGAGCTGGCCACAAGGTGGTTGATCATCCCCTGCAGGCCCATCTCGCGCCCATCGTCGGGGCTGTACAGGCGTGTGACTCCGTAGGCGTGGAGCTCTTCGATCTCCGAGGGCAGGATGGTACCGCCGCCGCCGCCAAAGACCTCCACCCGCTGCCCGCTCTCGCGGATCAGGTCGACCATGTACTTGAAGTACTCCACATGGCCGCCCTGGTAGCTGGTGATGGCGACCGCCTGGGCATCTTCCTGGATTGCGCACTGCACAATCTCATGGACGGAGCGGTTGTGCCCGAGATGGATGACCTCCACTCCGGCGCTCTGGATGATTCGCCGCATGATGTTGATCGCCGCATCGTGGCCGTCGAACAACGATGCAGCGGTGACGATCCGGACGGGATTCGAGGGTCGGTTCTGGGGGATGTTGGGAGACATGCGCGCACCTGGGCTCGGGCGGGAGCGCAGTCTATCAACCCTTCGGCCGCTGCCCCGCCTGGAGTGGCGCTACAACGTCAGGAACGTGAAGAAGAAGCACATTTCTTCGTTGGTACGCTCGCCCCAGCGCACGGGCTCGGTGCCCTCCGAGTTGTCCCAGGTACAGCTGAAGTCCAGCACGTCACCGGAGTCGAACACAATGGGCTCTCTGAACTGGTAGGTCATCTGGTTGTCGAAGCTGTACGCGCCATCAACCAGACAGGTCTCCGAGCCGTCGGTGTGGCGGATTCGGGCGTTGAACCAGGTGCCCAGGTCATGCATGTGCGGAAACACCCCGAGGAGCTTCAATGGCACGTAGTTGTTCTCGAAGGTGTCCTCGACCGTGTACTCCGCGGCGCCGGCCGGGATCTCGAACGAGAAGTTTCCAGCGGGTGCCAGCAGCACGGGCGTGACCGGCTCCCCCTCGGGAACCAGATGGAAGGCGTAGCCAGACTGGTCCGACGTGCCATCGGTGCTGGAGCCGCCGTAGAAGTAGTGCATCTGCACCACAAGCTGGTGGTCTGCCTCGAAGTGCATCCCGGTGCCTTCGGGAAACTCGATGGGGAGCATTCCGGGAGCCCAGGCACTGATCATGCCGTCGGCGGTACCCACGTTCTGGCCATCGATACAGTCCCAGCCTCCCGGTGCAAGCATGTCTTCGGTGAGTGTGCTGGAGGGTACCGAGAAGAGGACAATGTGATGCACCATCTGGTTGGCTCCCAGCACGGGCGCCATGGCGCGGATGTTGCGACCGCCCAGCTCGGTGGCATCAATCACAAAGCAGCGGTACTCGTTGCCGGGGTTGGCTGGGTCGGTGAAGGCCGGTAAGTAGGGGTTGTCCATCATCAGCACAAGGTCGGGGTCTTCGAGCGTGTCCTTGACCGGTTCGGCTGGGACGGCATCGGTCGGGTCGCCCTCGGGCATGTCGGCTGCCACCCAGGACGCGAAGCGTTCGCGGTCCTCATCCGACATCACGAGATGTTCGCTGCCGCTGTAGTCCTGGCAGCCGGGGTCGGAGGCCGGCGGGGGCATCAGCCGATCTTCCATGGCTCCCACCATGGCGGGAGCAAGCGCACGCACGGTGTCGAGGTCGGTGAAGTCGGCGGGGCCCAAGCCGCCGTCGTAGTGACAGCGAGCGCATTGTGTGGACAGGATGGGGGCCACATCGCGGTGCCATGTGGGGCCGGAACCGTCGGTGGCAGTGGTGGCATCCGCGCCGGAGTCGTCTGTGGGCTGTGCGCTCTGTGGTGCCGTTTCCTTCATATTGGAGGATGTACAGGCGGTCGCAGCGAGAACGCTGAACAAGGCGACGATGATGGACTGTAGGCGCATGAACACTCCGCTGGCTTGTTCGAACGCTATCGGATGTGGGGACTGCATCCGGGAAGAATGGCGTCAAGAACGAACTCGACGTGTGCTTCAGGGGGTGAGCGTCACGTCTGCGAACCGAATCACGAAGTCTCCTGCTGCGTTGGCGCGGTGCATCGACAGGACAAGGGGGCCGATGGCGGTGTACTCCGACCAGGCGAACGTGCCCTTGCGGCCATTTTGGAGTGTGAAGGTCCAGTGGGTGACCCGTTCGGTTTGCGCATCGACCGTGAGGGCGTAGGTGTCGCCGGGCGTCACGCCAACGCCGTCGAAGCGCAGGACCAGGTTGCCTTCCGCATCGAGGGAGCGGAGGACCCCGTCGTCCAACACCTTGGCGGGAGCCAGGAGCCAGTAGCTATCGTTGATCCAGGTGGACCAGGCGTGCGCCGCGGTGGCAGGTGGGACATCGGGGGCGACGGTGGACCAGACCTCGGCATGGGCATCCGGATCGGCCACCGCTAGCGACGGGTCGATGTGGTGCAGGCCCTGCAGCTGGACCGAGCGACCATCAAGTTCTACGAGGACCGTGCCTGCGGACCAGTCTCGCGAATGGGTGCGTCGCAGCTTCTCCTGTCCGGCCGACTCCACCACAAACGTGAAGGTCAGGCGGTTCAATTGATACAGATCGCCTGATGCCTGAACCACCCGTGCGGCCAGAGCGTCGGCTTTGGTGGGCGTGTCGTCTGCGAGGGCAGGGCGAGCGATAGCACTGGCAACCCACAGCAAGGGAAGCACGGCAACCTCGGTGGGAGGCCTCAAGGGCGCACGATGATCGTTCCAGGAACGGTGGGATGGTTCTCGATCGTACCAGTCTGCACCCCCTCGAGGACCACCTCCGGCTGCCGTGTGGTGGTGCCCCGGACGGTGAGCTGGCCAACAGAGCCCCCACGGAGGGCCACCCTTGCCCCGTCGCGAATTCCGACGTCGGACCGCAGCTGGGCGGACTCCCCGGCCACGTGTGCAACGCCGCCGAAGACCACATCTTGGGCGCCTGCGGTGCGGACGTTGCGCATCCACAGGCGACCGTGAGTGGCACCGATCGCTGCGCCCCCGCCGCGCCCCGGCGTGTTGCCCACAAACTCGCAGTCATCGAGCGAGACCTCTCCGTGCGTGTCGACGAGCAGGCCAGCGCCAAACTCGGCGTCGCCGCCGGTGATGGTCAGTCCCGCGAGTCGAACGCGAATGCCGTGCTCGGCGACGTGCAGCACTGGACCCCGACCGCCTGCATCGAGGGTGGCGCCGCTTGAGGCCTGGATGGTGACCGGCACGTCGACCCGCAGCGCTCCTGGGTATCGCCCTGGCGCAAGGCAAATGACCGCATTGGGAGTGATGTGGGGTTGGATGTCGGTACCGGCGGGCAGCGAAACGGTGCACTCACTCATGGATGCGGCTCCTACAGACGGTTCGGATGGCGGAGAGGCGGAGCAAGCGAGTCCCACAGTTGTGGCGCAGACCATCGCGCGGAGCCATCCGACAGAGCGGAGGTGCGTGGCGCGAAGTGTCGCCGGAATCAATCGTCGGCTTCTTGTGCGGCCTTGGCTTGCGGCACGAGATTGGTGGCGCAGGAGCTGAAGTACTTCGTGAAGTCTTCGGGTGTGATGGCCTTGGGCTGCCAGCTGCCCCAAGGGTTGTGGAACTGCAGCTTCCCGTCGACGATCTCCTTGAAGGCATAGCCATGCCAGCCCACGAGCTGGTACTGCGGGGCAATCATGCCCTTGAAGTCGAAGCCCACCTCCAGGTCTTGCGCTTTCTGGGGCGCGGCGTCTTCGCGGTAGGTCACGGAAATGCTTCCAGGCTTGCTGTAGTCGACCTCACCCTCTGACACGCCACCGCCGGTGATGCGCGCGGTCTTGCTGCCTTCCTGGCCGGTGTCGAAGGCGGTTCCGCCCATCCCGTCACCGGTGTCTACAATCCTCAGAGAGCCAGGCTTGATGCTGTTCCACTGGTGGATTTGCGCCACAGTACCGGTGAAGGGGCCGGCTGCGGACCCGGACAGAGGGGTCTGTTTCTCGGACGCCCAGCTGGACTGGGTGCCTGCATAGATGGCTTTGCCCTCTTGCTGAGCCTGCGTGAAGAACTCGAGCACTTCTTCGGGGCTCATACGGCTCGGGCTCTTCGTGCTGGAGTCGGCTCCCGCGATGTGCTGCATGGCCTGTGACCCCACGCCACCGTCACCGATGGCATCGAAGCCTCCTTGCCACTTGGCATAGGCCTTTTCCATCAGGGCGCCCCACAATGCTGGGTTGGCGCGGGCATAGGCGGTTCGGTCGCCGTCGCTGGGAAGGTATCCATCCACTTCCACCCAGACTTCCTTGTAGTTGGTGCGGCGATTTTCCCAGTCGTAGTCGCCCGCTTCGAAAAAGCGCACCTCGTACAGTCCGGTGGACTGGTTGTACCGGAAGCTCTCCTCAAGGAACTGCGGTCGCGCGTTGCCAACTGCGATCATGGCGGCGATGAAGTAGCAGTCGGCCAGTCCGCCCTGGGAGATCTCCGTGCCCTTGAGCTGGCCAGCCTCGGGGAGGATCTGTTCCTTTTCGTGCAGCTGCCAGATGTGGTCTTCCATCATTCCAGGATGGTCTTCATCCATGAAGATGCCTGGCTGGTCAGAGAAGACGGTGTGCTTCACCCAGCCCTGCTCCTCCTTGTTGCCGGCCACGCGGTACTCGATCTGGATCCACTTGCCCGAGACATCGAGCACCTCTACTGGCTTTCCATCGGGGATGGTCCCGGTCACCGAGGCATCCTTTCCAGGCTCGCCGCGCACTTGGATGTCGTTTCCGTCTGCGATCACCGCGCCCTTCATCCCCACTACGACAGCGTCGATGCGGTCGACCTGTGGTTCCAGAACCGGTGTGTCTTCGTCGGTGCCGACCGAGGCTTCGAGCAGGTGCGGAGCGAGTGGTCCATGGGTGAGGTCTTGCTCCTTGCCCCACAAGTCACCCCACCAGTTCGACAAGGACTCAGACCAACCCCACCCTGTGTTTGCGTAGATCCAACCCCAGACGTCGCCTTGCTTTTCCTCTTCGACGGCCTCTGGGCCACCCTGCTCCTGTAGGTCGCGAGTGGCCGAGTTGCCCATCACGGACTGCAGGTCGCGGGGAGGCTTGCTCCCGGTGGTGGGCTGTGGTCGCCGGGTTGGAGATGGCGTGTGCCGTTGCTGGTGATTGGGCATCGGACTCTCCACACAAAACGGGCGGGTCGGTGGGCAGGGGGAGGCGCGGACGTGGGACCGAATCCCGAGCGGGACCGCCGTCTCTCCCATTCTCAGTCTATCGTGGGGACTGAGAACTCGCGCGTGGGGCGTCGGCCTTCGAGTCCTGCGTGAATGGTGGAGGTTCAGGATGGATTGGAATGTTCGATGGGCCCTTGCAGTGGGTATTTTGACGGCGTGCGGTGGGAAGGGAGGCGAGGACTCTGGAGCGAGTGGTGATACCGATGTGACACCGCCCGATGGGGCCGCCTGTGCTGTGAGGACCGACGAGGGACTCTTGATGGTACCGGGCAACACGCCAGACACCACAGCGCCGGCGATCCAGTCACTCTCCACGCCGTACACGATTCAGCTCGCGCCCAACCAGGGAGGCTGGGTTCGGTTGGTGCTACCGGAAAGTGGCGAGTACACCATTCACACCAGCTTCTCGGGTGTGCTGTATGGGCTGTGGACCGACAACGGGGAGTATCCGCTGGCGGCGGAGCGACCGAGCGACGTGTGCGCCGATACAATCCCAGCCGTGTACGGCGTCGAAGTGGACACCCCCTCGTCGCTCTACCTCCAGCTCGGGCCTCTCTCAGCGCTCTATTACTGGGTGTATGTACAGCAGGAAGCATGAACCGAGCCGGTATGGCCTTCGGCTAAACGGCCGGTCTTCGACGACCTGCCGAGCGCTCCGCTTCTTGAGCGAACCAGGCCTCTGCAGCAGCCTGCTCGGAGTCTGAGAGTTCTGCGATCCGCCTCTTGATGCGCTGGATGCGCTGGGTGACCGCGGCCCGACTCACACCTTCGAGACGGGCCAGATCGGCACGGCTGCCGGCATCGAGAAGCTTGAGGAGGTACTTGCTGTCCTGCTCCTGCAGCGGGTTCTTCGCTGGAAAGCGGAACTGGTCTGCGGGGCCAGGGATGCTGCCATTCCACGCGCGAACCATCTCGGCAGCGAACCCAGTCTCCGAGAGGGTGTCCCGCTCCCGAATCTGCTTCTGCGCGAGTCGCCAAACCAGGCGGTCGCAGATGCATCGCACGAAGGCGGTGAGCTCACCGATGGTCTGGCCGCGGAAAGCAGCCAGCGAGCCGTTCATCAGCTCGAAGAGGACTTCGCCAACCAGCTCCTCCCGATGTGCATCGGTGAGGAGGTTGCCATAGCGATTGCGAGCGACTTTTTGTACGCGGCGGTCGCTGTATTGGGCGAGATGCAGGAACAGATTCCGTGCCGCACTGCCGTGCCGATCAGCGAGCAGGGCATCGAGTGCCGCGCGCACATTTTGCGGTGGCGGGGACGTGGCTTGTGGTTCGGAAAACGGCATCTTCAGAACCCGACGTAAATGCGGTCGGTCTCGCGCGTGACTGGAGTGGCGGCCGTCGCTTCGGGCTCGGGCTCGCAGGACTCGTCTGTGGCGGCTTCCCCACATGCAGGTGGCGGAGTGGTGGTGGAGTGGAGCGGATGCAGATTCCAGAAGGAGAGTGCGGCACAGAGGGCTACGAGGAAGGTCATCGGGAGATCTCCGTGCGAAGTAGGGCGAGGTCGGTGTCGATTTGGATCATGTCGTTCAGGGCGTCAACGATAGTGTCAGGGAGTCCGGACCGGATGCGCGAAAGCAGCGAGCGGGCCTCATCGACGTCACCGAGACGAACCAGTGCAGCGAGCACGTTGCCGAGGTTGCCGGCGCTCCGTTGGCGCTCGAAGGCGCGGGAAAAGTAGTCCAACGCAACATCGTAGCTGCCCTTGAGAAAGGCAATGGCACCCCGATGACGGTCGACCGACGCGAGGTGGAGCTGCAGGTCGGGACCTCCGACTGTGATGGCCGCAAGCTCCTTTTCTGCGAGAAGGCGTGCAGCCTCGGCGTAGTCTCCGACCGCAGGACTCATCGCGATCACCTGCAGTGCGGACAGGTACATGATGCGGTCGATTCGTCCTTCGGCATGGAATCGCCGAGCCAGTTCTCGACCCGTCCCGGGCAAAAATCCGGGGGACTGAATGTAGGCGCCAATCTCGGCCATCGGCGCTTGTTGCGCATCGGGAACCGCGTCGGCGTAGGCGAGGTATGCGCCGTGGTCGACGCGTCGGAGGATTCGTTCGTAGAGGGCTTCGTAGTTCACGCGTGCTCCGCGAGACGGACAGGGCGAAAGGCGTCGTTTGGACAAGGAGGTGTCGGGACACGTCGAGGCGTTAACGGTGCTTCACAAAATGTTGCAGATTCAGCGCGGGGTCGCATCCCGGATGTCGCCGGGACCGCCTCCCGATCACGGAACGCCCAATGAACGTGGTGTTGATCACGCCCCCGTCCACCCAGCTGAACACGCCGTACCCGGCGACGGCCTACTTGCGGCGCTACCTCGCGGGCCTGGGGGTCGAGGCTGATCAGGTGGACTTCGGAATCGAGCTGTTTCATGCCCTGTTTTGTCGCGAGGGGCTCGAGCTGGTCTTCGAAGCCACCGAGGCGGCGGCGGGTGATGGACTGCCCGACCCGGCATGGCACGCACTGGCCTGCCGAGAGCGGCACCTGGCGGTGATTGATCCGGTCGTGGCCTTCCTTGTGGGCGTCGACCCGGCATCCGCCACAGCCTGGGCTCGTCCCGGTTCGCTTCCCATGGGACCTCGCCTTCGTCGCGCCGCTGCGGACCGGAACCGCTTCGGCGCGATGGGCATCACCGACTGGGCGCGGTACCGCTGCTCGCTGTATCTCGAAGACCTGGCGGACTTGATTACGGCCGTCGTCGATCCAGGCTTCGGATTTTCTCGCTATCAACACTATCTGGCGGTGGGACCGGTCCAGTTCGATCCCATGGTGGAGCGACTGTCGAACACC
>CAJWOS010000300.1 GCA_913044235.1 uncultured Pseudomonadota bacterium | reverse complement strand
ACACCGGCTGTGAGTATTGGTATCGCTCGTCGACCGCGGTTGCGGACGATGGGGGGGCCGAGCGCCATCGAACACTGCCCCTCCCCCCCCGCCTCTCCCAGACCGGGTGCGTGGATCCCGCCAATCCCACCATCCCCGCGGCCGGCCTGATCCCGTACACCGTGCGCTGGCCCTTCTGGGTGGACGGGCTCACGAAGTCTACCTGGGTGGCGCTCCCCGACGGCGCCGTGCCCACGGTCTCGGCCGACGGCGACCTCAGCCTGCCGGTGGGATCGGTGGTGATGAAGGAGATCCGCGACGGCGACACGCGCGTGGAGACCCGCCTGATGGTGCACCACGAAGAGGGCGACTGGGGGGCCTACGCCTACCTCTGGAACGGCGACGACGCCGAGCTGGTGGAGGGCGCGGTCCGCGTGGAGGCCAGCACCGGCTCCCACACTGTGCCGCACCGCTGGCAGTGCACGGAGTGCCACACCGAAGCTGCGGGCGCCACCCTGGGCCTCGAGCTGAGCCAGATGTCTGTGGCGCTCACCTACCCCTCCACAGGGCGCACGGCCGACCAGATCGTGACCTGGCAGCACCTGGGCCTGCTCGGCGACCCCCTCCCCGAGGTCATCCCGCTCCCGCTCGCCGAGGAATCTGACGAGCTTGAAGCGCGCACCCGGGCGTGGCTGCACGTGAACTGCTCCAGCTGTCACCGGCCCGGTGTGGAGCGCAGCGGCAGCATCGACCTGCGCTACAGCACCCCCCTCGCCGAGACGGGAGCCGTGATGGCCGTGCCCACCGGAGAAGGGCTCGGACTCGACGACCCACGGATCTTGGTGCCTGGGAATCCAGACCGCTCGCTGCTCGTGGTCCGGGCCAGCCGCACCGACCTGCACCGGATGCCTCCCGCGGGGGTGACCGTGGTGGACACCGAAGGCGTGGCCCAGCTGCGGGCTTGGGTGGCGGCGATGACCCCGATCCCCGACGACAGCGGCGGCCCCTGAGGCGCTGCGCCGGCCACGTGGCCGTGGGTGCCAACCCCTGCCGATGATGCTTCGCTGCCCTGCCGCCTGCTCCCTCTGCAGCACCACCGCGAAGGTCAGTCGCCCGAGCCCCGCCGCAAGCGCAGATCCACATCGCGCAGCTCCGGCGCCTTGCCTGTGCTCAGAAATGAAACATCGTCGACCGCCACCCGCCCACCGGTGATGCTCGGCCGCTGTCGCGCCGTGTGCACATCGAGCAGGTGCGCTCCTGAGGGCACCTCAAGCGCCACATCTCGCATCGCAAGCGCCTCGATCACGCCCACCTTCACCAGGGACTTCACCGTGACATCGCGAACCGTCCAGCGCTCCAGTACCGCCGATGCGATCGTCTTGCCTGGAGGCATCCACAAGTAGAGCAGAGTGGAACCCGGCACCGATGCGCCCTCCATGGTGCAGTCCTTCAGAGACAGTTCCGCTCCATCAGCCAGCACCTCGAGGTTCACGATGGCGCCTCGTGCACCTCCGCCCCGCCGCTCCGGCGCCACCTGGACCTGTCGAAAGTGCACCGCTTCGGCCCCTACTGACACTGCTCCCTGCAGGTTGAGTGCAGCCTGGGAGAACCTGCCCGTGAACTGAAGCCCCGAGACCGACACGGAGCGCGCCACGACCTCGATTGACAGGCCCTCCATCACGGGGTCTCCCTCTCCACGAACCGTGATGTCGACCGGACTGCGCCGCGCATCCAGGCGCAGCGGAAGGCCCGAGTATCGGCCAGCATGAATGATGACTTCGATCTTTCCACCAGGGTTTTCGGCGTAGACCATCTCCGAGAGCGCCGCGCTCACCGAGCGCAGCTCGTCAGCCGTTCGAACATGGACGGTCTGAACAGACATGGCGGTCTCCACCGGCGAAGCCGCCGGAATCGAGGGGGGCTGGGCGGGCGCGGAGGCACACCCGACCAGCAGCAGGCACACCATCCAAGCCACGCCTACACATCGGCGAGGGAGACTCACGACGTGCCTTGAACCTCACCGATCTCCTGGACGGAGACAGACCGGAGGTACTGGTCGAGGGTCATCGTGAAGATCCCGTCTTCGGGATTGTGGTCGATGATGGAGGACTGCAGGTTCGGCTCATTGGTGTGGTGCGGATTCCGCAGCGTGACCTGCGAGTGTTCACCGCTGATCTGCGCCAGCTTCGCCATGAGGTTCGACTGGTTCAGCCCCAGCGCCGCGCCCGATGGATCCGCAAAGGCGGCTTCCAATACCGCATAGGCATGATCGGCGTAGACGGCGCGCTGCCCGTTCGAGGAGTCGCTGCCCAGGTGCGCCAGCACATTGAGGTGCTCATTGAGGTCGACCCAGACCTTGTCGGCATCGGGATCCTGCAGCAGCGGCCAGGCCCCCGGCCGCACCTGTCGTGCACATCCCCGCGCGAGGCGATCCAGTGCACGGCTCGTGTCTTCTCCGCTGTAGCGGGCATCGATGTAGGTCTGCCCTCGGCTGCGAAGCTGACCCAGCACCTTGCGCAAGGTCTTGTACTTCTTGGCTTCTGGAAGCGCATCGATATGGTCGATCATCTCGACAAGCCGCTCCACGGCCGACCCCTGGGTGAGGTCGACAGACATCATGAAGTGCTCTCCACTCGGCACCCCTTTGCCTCCCACACGAAGCAGGTTTCGAATGGCCTGCTCGTTGAGCGGAACGATGTCTTCCCCGGCCGCAAAGCTCGTGCGCTCCTGACGATTGTCGACCATGCTGTTGCCATAGAAGATGGGGTAGACCTGGTCTTCCCAGCCACCGTTGATCTTCTCGTAGCCATGGGCACCGGTGTTGGGAGTGTCGCGAGAGGGACCACCACCGTACTGGTCGGTGCGCTCAGCGAGACGCGCATAGGCCTTCTCCAGGATGGGTGCCCAGAGCGCCATCTCGTAGGCGTCCCGCCGACACAGTTCCAGAGTCTCCCCCCGAACTTCCGCGTACCACTCGGAAGACACCGGGGAGTCGCCCACGCGTGCACCGGAGCCAATCAAGCCCACGTAGTCCACGCTCGAGTCTTCCAGGCTGGCCCACTGCAAGGCCGTGCGGTCGGTCTGGATCGTGGTGGGCTGCCAAGCGGTGCCATCGAAGGTGTGGAAGTTCACGTTGACATTGTCGCCTGCTGGCGTGACCGCGGAGCGGATGCACTCGGGATCCTGCGCCACGATGTTGGTGAGCGCGGCCAAGAAATAGCAGTCGCCGTGTCCGCCTTGCTGGATGTCGTCGACCGAAGGCCCACCCCCAATGTAGAGGGAATTGTCTTGCGGCTTCACACGGATGTTGGGCTTCCGGACAGTCCCCAGGCTCTCGGTGACTCGGATTCCCTTGCCCTTGCCCTTGCCTTTGCCCTTGCCCTTGCCCTTCGACCCGCTCGAGACCACCTCATAGAGATCCTCTTTCCGCGGCCGCCCCCGCATGGCGAGCGGGTCGTCTGAGGTGGCAATCAGTCGCACCTCCCAATCCACCGACTGTCCAGACTCAGACAACTGGTCCGAGGGCATGCCCTTTTCGTGGGTGCTGTACCCATCTTCGATCGAGATGGGACGATGCTCGTACGTCCACTCGTCGGTGGTGTCTCCCGGATCGTAGGCCGACGGGTTCTCCACCCGTCGGTGGATGGCGCTGTCGAGGCCCCGCGAGACCTGCACCGACTCACCTCGCTCCGCTGCAGCCGCCGCCGCTTCGGCCTCTCGCTCGGTCGAGCCTCCGGCGTCGACTCCCACGCCACCACCGCCGTGCTGCTGCTGCTGGACGACATGCACCGCTTCATGGGCCACCGTGCGAAAGTCGGGCATGTCTTCCGCAAAGGCCATCGACCGACCATCCGTGATCGCCAGAGCGCCCGACGGGCGAAGCGCACTTGCCGCGCCGAACCATGCCTGCACACCACCCAGGTCTCCACCAAGCGACGCTTCAAGACGGGCTCGGTGGGGAACTGGCCCTCGACGACTCCCCGGCACCTTTCCGGCAAGGGCATCTTCCAGCCGCTGTTGGGCAAACCCATTGCCGTGTGCGGCGGCTTGTTCTGCCGCTTCGACAGGCTGCGTTGCCGCGTGTGGCTGCTTCTGGCTCCGCTCCCTTGCTTTTCCCACCGCACCACCTCACAAAGCACACCGCGCCCTGCCACTCTACAGCGTTGACCGCACACTCGGCCCCATGATTTCCGATCGTAGACCCGTTTTCACACGCTCCGGCCTTTGTTCACCCCACCTGCACGTTGACTTCCCGCCGAAGGGGCTCCTTGGAACCATACAGAGTGGCCTCCAGCTGCAAGTACCACCGCACACCAAACCCTCCACTGCAAGTGGTGGGCACCGCATCGAAAGGCAGCGTGAAGGAGACCCGCTTTGTTGCGGGGCTGGCACCGGTGAGCACGATGTTCGGCCACACCGTGCGGATGTCTACATCGTCCGATGCCGCGCGCGTGACGTTCTTGTTGTCGTGGCCGCGCACCACCACCCAAGCCTCGCGCCGCAGGGAGAGTGACACATCGAGCAGGTCCACCCGGGCATCCGTCGCGATCAAGATCTCCCCGTCGACCGCGTCTCCTGGCCAGTAGGGACCGCTCGGGACCGTGATCTCAAACGTAGTCAGGCGCGCCCGCTGCACCTGCTCCCGTGCTTGCGTCCAGATCAGGTGCACTCCCACGCCCACAAACAGCAGTCCGACCGGAATGAACAGTCCCACGATCGAAAAGCCATAGGAAAACAGCAGTCCCGTGATGTAGGTGGCCATTCCGCCCATACCGATGGCCATCAAGCCGAGCATGTAGCTCATCACAAACTTTGGCAGCACTGTTCCGGGCGCCGTACCGAGATCGGTTCGCTGCCGCGGACGCTTTGGATCCCGCACCACCTCAAGGGCCAGAGTCGCCTCGGGATCAATGCTCCAGGGGATGTCGGCGCGGGCCGTGAGGTCCCAGTCCACCTTCATCACCTTCGTGTGGATGGTCAGTGGCGAAGAGGGCACATGGATCGCAAACGGCACCGCATGGCTCCCCGGCGCCCAGTGCCCCTCGAACACCACCACCGAGCGGCAGCGCTCGGGCTCGCGGCGCGTGCTGTCGTTGACGAACCACCGCAGCTCCAGGTGGAGTCCGTTGCACTGTACCGGCGCATCGACCTCGACATGCACGGTTCCTTGCAGCACGGTTCCGGCGGCCACAGGGCCGGCCTCAGCGAGCTCGAGGCGAAGGGTACAGCTGGACATGGGAGGTCTCGACACGGATCCGCGGGAACCCCCACGCTACCACGAACCCCAGCGGCACCGCTCGCTCACCGACTCCACAGCGCCACCGCCGACTCTTCGGCCGCCGCCTCGGTGGTGAGCCACCACCCGTACTCTGGCCGCTCGCCCAGGGTCAGCTGGAAGAAGGCCACTGCATAGAGGTTCTGGAGCCGGAGCGCCTCGGCGTAGGGAAAGGCCTCCCCCGTGCAGGTGCGCACGTAGGGGTCGATCAGAGGGCCGGCCCCGAGGCTGGCCCAGGAGTCCATCTCGAAGCCGAGCGAGATGAGCAAGTCGCCGATGTCACACACGTTGGCGAAGTGGGTGTGGTTGGCCCCGATGATGTCCACGCGGGTGACGGCAGCAGCACCCGTGAGCCAGTCGTAGGCGAGCGCATTGTTTTCCACCGGTACGCTCTCGTCTTCCGTGCCCCCGAGGAGCAAGACCGGCTGGGTGATCGTGGCGAGCTGTTCCGCGGTGAAGCCGGCGTAGGACGACGACCGGTCATCAGCCTGCAGGTCGTCGTCGACCACCGCCGAGATGGGCATCAGCGCGCCCACACCATCGATGGGCGGCGCTCCAGCCCAGCCCGCACCCACCCCGAGGGTGGTCATGCCGCCGAAGGAGTGCCCGAGCACCCCCAGACGCGACAGATCCACCTGGTCTGCCGCTGGCGCAGCCCCGCTGGTGAACCAGTCGATCACCGCTTGCACATCGGGCACCCGTCGGCTGGCCGCGGTGTCGAAGCTGTCCTCCGGAGCCGACTGGGTGTTGCCCGTGTGCCCGGCCGATGCCACCACAAAGCCGTGGCTGGCGAGGGCTTCCATCAAAGCGGTGGACTGGATCCGGATGCCTCCGTAGCCATGGGAAAAGATCAGCAGAGGCGCATCGAGATCGGCCACGGGCAAGCCGTCGTAGGCCTGTGTGGATGGAAGCGCGATGCTGCCCAGTAGGGGGTACGCAGCCGGCGTGGCACCCGCCTCCGAGCCCGGCTCCGCCGGATACCAGATGTCGATGGGGAGGGTGCGACCGGGTTCGATCACATCCTCGAGCGCGGTGCTGGTGTGTCCCACCACCCAGGGCCCTGGCTCATCGGGGGCCGATACATCCGGCGAGCCCGTGTCTGTGGTGGGGTCCGGGCTCGAGTCTGCGGATCTTGCTGGGGTCTTCGCACTGCAGGCAGAGAGGAACCCGAGACCCACCACCCCACCGAGCGTGGGTTGCCATCCGAGCCAGGAGCGGTCTGAAGCGCGGTGCTGCTGCATCGAAGGTCCTCCATCGGCGCACCCCAATCATCGGTCCGCACCGCCTCATCGTAGCCGGCCGAAAGTCATCCGGGGCCGCTTCCCCCGCGCGCCACACCGCCTACGCCCCATCGACAGGTCTCCGAGCCCACCCTCCGCCACCGGGCACCCGCACACTGGCGGCCTTCACGAGCGCGGTCACGGAGCACCCCTCGGCCAGTGCCAGCTCGCGCACTGCAGCCACACTCATGCGCGCGAACAGCGATAGCTCCGGCGCCGCGTGCAGCGACAGGCCCACCACCACGCCGCGATGGCTGGGCTCCAGAGCGGTCACGGTGGCTTCAAAGCGATTCCGGACCGACATCACGGGCACCGGACCGACGGCGACCATCACATCATCGGCCGGCACCCGGAGCCGCACCCGTGTTCCCGGCGATGCCGCCTCGATGCCCAGCACCTGCACGTGCAGCTGCTCGGCCACGCGCACGGTTCGTACCGGACCCTGGTTGTCGATCACGCCTTCCCAGACCGCATCGAGGCCTCGTTCCCCTTGGATCGCCGAGGCCACTGCGGTCACCGGTCCGTGGGCCACCACCCGGCCGTCGGCCAGCACCACCGTCTCATCGGCCAGCTGAAGCAGCGTGTCAAGCTCATGGGTGACGTAGACCATCAGCATGGAGAACCGGGAGGCAAGCGTCGCAAGAAACGGCAGCACCTCGGCTTTGCGCGCCGCATCGAGACCGGCGAGGGGCTCATCGAGCAGAAGCAGATCGGGCTCGGTAAGCAGAGCCCGACCGATGGCCACCCGCTGCCGCTCGCCACCCGACAGCGCTCTCGGCCGACGCTCCAGGAGGTGCTCGATGCCCAAGACCTCCACCACGTCATCGAACCGAACTCGATCGTGCCGTTCCGGGCGCCGGCCGTAGTCGAGGTTTCCCCGCACAGTGAGGTGCGGAAAGAGCCGCCCATCTTGGAACACCACCCCGAGCCGACGCTGATGCGAGGGAATGTCCACACGCGCTGCCGTATCCAGCAGCACCCGTTCTCCCACCACAATGCGACCGGCGGTGGGTCGCTCCAGGCCCGCGATGCAGCGCAGCACGCTGCTCTTGCCCGCGCCCGACACCCCCGCCAGAGCCAGCACGCCCGTGTCGCGCTCCGTGCGAAATGAGACCTCGAGTGAAAAGGCGCCCAGGTGGTGCTTCAGATCGACCGACAACATCTCAGTACCCACCGAGAGCGGGCGAGCGGTACATCACAACAGAGGCCGGCGTGCATCCCGTCATGGCCCCTCGAATCCCCGCGCCGCAAAGACCTGCTGCGCGGCGGCGCTCCAGAGGCAGTCGGCACTGTCTTGTACACCGGGACGGTCGGCTCGCCCCGCCACGATGGCCAGGGGATACTCGATGGGCGTGTGGGCGTCCGCCGGCACCGCAGCCACCACCGCCACCCGATCCGACGCTTCGGCATCCGAGGCATAGACCACACCGAGTGGTGCCTCCCCTCGCTCCACGAGCATCAGCGCAGCCCGCACATCGGCGGCGGGGGCCAGTCGCGGCGCCACATCCGCCCAGAGGCCCAAGTTTTCGAAGGCTTCGCGGGCATATCGCCCTGCCGGCACATGCTCGGGATCTCCCACCGCGAGACGACCGGTCCCGAGCCGGTGGGTGAGCGGCGCTCCCGTGGAGAGCACCAAAGGCGAGGCATCGTGGGTGGACGCCACCACCACGAGCGAATTGCCCATCAACACCCGCCGAGAGGAGGCCTCAACCTGCCCGCGGTCTGCGAGGTGATCCATCCACTCTGCACTGGCAGAAATGAACAGATCCGCCGGCGCACCGTGCTCGATCTGACGGGCCAGGCGCGCGCTCGACGCCGGCACCACAACGGCACCATCCGGGGGAGGCGCAGCACAAGTGTGCAGTGCCGCCTGCACGGCATCGCCAGCCGAGGCCGCCACATAGATCCGCACGGGCCCAGGGCCGTCGGCGGGGCTTCCGCAGGCAGCGATAGCGAGCAGGGCGAAGATCGAGCGAAAAGGCACCACGGCTCCGGCCCCTCTGCGTATGGCAGTGGAAGTCCAGCGTCACCTCCGCACCTCGTTCCGTGGCACAATGCGCCCCATCGCGCACCTCTCCGGTGCATCGGAGAGTCTGACCATGCACCCCCACGCCCTGCTCGTTCCTTGAGTGCTCCAGATCAAACGACATCGCGCCGGAATACTCGGCTCGATGTGGTGCGCGCACTGGCGGTGCTCGCCGTGCTGGGCCGACACATGCTCGAGCCGCCCAAGTCGCTCGTCTGGGCA
>CAJWOS010000299.1 GCA_913044235.1 uncultured Pseudomonadota bacterium | reverse complement strand
GAGCCGTAGGTGAGACCATCTGGCGCTTCGCCGTTGGCTCCCACCACTGCCATCCCGTAGTACGTGTCGGCCGCTGAGAGATTGAGCACCACTCCCACAGTGTCGTCGTCTTCACTGTAGGCAACAGCAGTCATCCAGCCCTGCTCCGTGACCGCATCCTCATTCACGAACCAGTTGTCTGCCGCCTCGCCCGCTCCAAAGGACCCGCCGTTGTCGTCGGTGAGTGGCACCGCAAACGAGCCATAGTCTTCCGAGACGAGGCCGTACCAAGGGTCGCTGTCGTAGCCAGACTTCCACTGATCTCGCCCCGAGAGCTCGGTCTGGTCGGGAAAGTCGGCGTTGGTCCAGACCGAAACGCTGGCAGCTTGCGCTTGAAGCGCCAATACAGAGAGCAACAACATTGGAGGTCCTTTGACCAGCACCTTTCGCCACACGAGGTGCCCGATTCCCCGCCATTCTAGCCGAAAATCTAGGGGATCAGAAAGGACTTCCACACGTTTGGCAAGTCTTCCACGAAACCACGGAGTCGCTGATCGGGGGAGCATCTGGCTCCGTCGAGTCGCGCAGCCCGCCATCCACGAGTACAATCTCCGCCGATCCCGCCCACCCCGCGAGTCCGCCATGTCCCCACGTCCGATTGCCGTTGTCCCGTGGTTCCTCCTCATCGTGCTCTCGGCCTGTGGCGATACGGGACTGCTCAAGCTCGAGTACGAAGGAGACAGTCCCGGAGAGTGCAGTGACGGCGCCGATCAAGATCGAGACGACCTCTTCGACTGCGAAGATCCAGACTGCGCGGGCTCCGAGGAATGCGCCGATGAAGACAACGGGACCGACGATGGTGGCACCGGCGACGATAGCGACGATGGCGACCCCAGCGACTCTGGCGGTGCGCCCGATTCCGGCGGAGACTCAGGCGAGGACACTTCGGCACCGACCGACCGACCGCCCACTGCACCCGGCGTGACGGTCGAGCCGATCCGCCCCCGCGACGCCGAGCCCCTCTCCTGCACCGTGACCACCCCATCGACCGACCCGGATGGCGACCCGGTCACCTATCGGTACGAGTGGGAGGCCGGCGGCAGCGTGGTGGGCACGGATGCCACTCTGTCTGCCGAGGCCACCCGTGAAGGACAGACCGTCACCTGCACCGTCACGCCCGAGGCCGGCGGCCTGAGTGGTCCATCCGCCTCCGATCAGATCACCGTGGTTCCGGACTGCATGGTGCATGTCGACACCTCTTTCAGCACAGACTGGGGCGGATTCGGCAGCCTCACGGGCACTGCCGATCGGGTGGATGGGGCCGCGCGCCTGTTCCGCACCAGCACACAATGGGCGCGGGGCACCACGGCCTTGAGTCGAGACGAGCCCGGTGGCCTCACCGTCTCCGCCCGAATGGTGCTGAGAGAGGGCACGGCGTCCTGGCCTGATGAAGCCCAAGTGGCCCTGTGTCTGACCGACGACAGCGGCAGCGGCATCGAAGTGCCCGGCGTGGATCGCATCGGCAGTGGGATCTGCCTGGCCCTCTCCAACGAGACCCAGAACGGCTCCTCACGGGGAGCCATGCTCCTCGAAAACACAGCCTTCGACAACGGCGGCAGTGGACGGCGACTCACCGATGCGGTCGATCCCGGACTCGACCGCTGGGTCAACGTGAACGCAGCACGCGACCTCGACCACATCTGGACCTTCTCGGTGGATGGATCCGTCGTCGGGACCTGGACCGAGTCTACGCATCACACCATTCGTCGGGTCACCATCATCGGCGGTCAGGACACCCATGCCGGCTATGGTGGCGACATCGATGATGTGTTTGTGGAAGGGTGCCCCTGAGGCATCTCAGGCATCCAGAAGTGGCCGACAATCAATCATATCAGGACTACCCCCGACGCGGCGGCGAGCCAGTCTGTGCTAACCAAGAGGTCCCACTCGCCCCATCGATCGAAGGTGTCCATTGTTCATCCGAAGGACTGCGTACTGGGCCATCGCCACTACAATCGCCCACCTGACCGCATGCGGCAGCGGCGCACCCGCCGAGTCCAGCATTGACGTGATGGATCCCCCCGAGGCCGAGCCCGAGGTCGCGGCCTCGGTGGAGCCGCGTGCCCCCACTCCACACTCCGGTCTGCCCCTCAACGAGCGAATCGATTGGATTCGCGCACAATACGGCGCCATCCAGACGGAGGTGGCCAGCGGCACTTGGCACTCGGTACGCATCGACGCCACCCACCTCGCTCTCTCCGGGTTGGGTAGGTCCCAGATCGAGCTGTATTGTGATCCGGCGGGCGCGCCCCAAAAGATGGTGCTGGGGCTGGAACGAGAGCTGGGGCGTCTCGAACACGAAGTCTTCGTGTACCAACACACACCCTTCTTTGGGCTGCGGACCGACATCGGAATCGATCGACCGGGGAAGCAGGTGACGTACCGCGACGAGCACCGCTTCTACTACGACGGGGCCACGGTGATTCGGGTGATCGGTCCCGACCAGCGAAGCCAAAACAATCCCACCGGTCGCTCGGCGCAGCTCGCCCAGTCACTCCACGCCGACGTGATGACCATCCTCTCGCAGCCAAACATCTGCAGTGACTGAGCCTCGACCCGAGGTTTTTCGACAGCATCCCGGTGCTCATGTCAGTCTACAGTCTGTCGTCTGCACGAGGCTTCCCGAGGAACCATGCCTGCACCATCTCGCACACTCGCCGCGATTGCGGCCTTGAGTGCATGCACCGGCAAGAGCACCGTCGCAACCATCGCACCGACCGACGACGACCGAGTCGAGACCGCCACGGACACCTCGCCGACCTCAGACCCACGCGACACGGCGGATGCCCACGACACAGGCGGAACGCCCAGTCCCGGTGAGACGGGTATGCCGAGCGAAGACGAGATCGTGCCCCTCTACAGTGCCTCCACTGAGCTCGACATCCCCATCCACTATGACCGCGGCGACGCCGTCATCACTCGGTTCGCCGACCGTGGCCGGGACCGACATGCGCGGGAAGACCAGTTCCAAGCATACGAACACTACCTTCCACTGTACTGGGAGTACCGCACCGCGCGGTTCCGCTTCGTGGACACCGTGGCGCACGGGGGCACCACCATCGACATCTCTTTCGTGACCGAGTGGAAGCTCTCGGTCGCTGAGTTCCGTGCTTGGTACAGCGGTCGAGGCACGGTGGCCGCCTACTCGGGCAACTACGCGAACGGCTTCACCGAGACCGGTCCCGGTACCTTCGATGAAGACCACACGCTCGTGTCGGAGGACGGCCACCAGTACCGCTACACCTTCACTCTCGACCACGCCATCGACCTCAACGGTGCGGTGGGTCCGCTCGCTGTGGGACAGACCATGGAGTTCGAGGCCAGCCAGTTTCTCCAAGACCCTCCCAGCGGCCGCAGCAACTACTACGGCACCACGTTGCTCTACACCGTCGGCACAGGGGGCCTGGTGCCGTGGGAGGCCATCGGCGACTTCGACGATCCGGCTTCGGACCGGGAGAACTCCCAGCCCATCGATCCGCTCGGTCGACTCGGGGGCGCAACCACGGTGCACTACAACTACTCCAATGAACCCGACAACCTGTTCATGCAGATGGCCACCAACCTCTCCAGCGTGAACGGGCAGCCGTTTGTGCGAGGCCGCCGGGTACACCACACCAATCTCCTCGACGGCTCCCACGATGAAGGTGCAGAAAACGGAGTCTTCAGCGCGCTCGTGGGCCTGGGCGGTCCGTACTACACCCACACCTCGTGCGGCGGCTGCCACCATCGAAACGGCCGCGCCTCACTCACCGATCCCGGCGAACCATTCGATACATGGGTCGTTCTCGTGGGCGATGAAGACGGCGCACCTCTGCCGCAGATAGGGCGAGTGCTGCAGTCCAGCAACACGGTGGGCAGCGGCGAAGGCACCCTATCTATCGATACATGGACCGAAAATACGGACGGCTTGCGGCGGCCCACCTACCGCTGGAGCATGGAGCCGCCCGCCCGATTCTCTGCCCGCATTGCTCCTGCACTCGTGGGGATGGGCCTGCTCGAGGCGGTTCCGGAGTCGGCTGTGCTGGCGCTCGAAGACATCCATGATGCGGATGGTGATGGCATCAGCGGTCGCGCTCACCGAGTGCCCGACCCGATCACCGGTGCGACCCGCTTGGGACGCTTCGGCTGGAAGGCCACAACCACCTCGATCCGGCATCAAGCCGCCACGGCGCTACGAGACGACATGGGGGTCATGACCTCGATGTTCACCCAGCCTGACTGCGGTGCCGCCCAGACCGACTGCGGCAACGATGCGGGACCCGAGCTGAGCGATGCCGACCTCGACGACCTTGTGCGCTACGTTGCTCTCCTCGGTGTCCAGCCACGGCGGAATCTCACAGATCCCGTCGCGCTCGATGGAGAAGCCCTCTTTGATCAATTCGGGTGCGCCGACTGTCACACGCCCACGCTGATCACCTCCTCCTTCCACCCCTTCGCGGAGCTGCGGGCGCAGACCATCCACCCCTACACCGATCTCCTGCTGCACGACATGGGGGCCGACCTCGCAGACTCGCTCGACGATGGAGATGCCGACGGATCCGAGTGGCGCACACCACCGCTCTGGGGAATCGGGCTGGGGCCCTGCGTGACCGCTGGCAACGACGGCCCCACCTGCATGGCCGGCGCGTCGTACCTGCATGACGGCCGCGCCCGCACGCTCGATGAAGCCATTCGCTGGCACGGCGGGGAGAGCGAAACCAGCAGAGCCGCCTACACCGCGGCGTCTATTGAGCAGCAATCGGCCGTAATCCGGTTCCTGGAGACCCTCTGAGCCAGTGGTCACGCCACTCCCCGGCCTCCTTCAGTCAGGTCGACCTGTATGCGGGGGCGGACGGCGCCCGGATGCCTGCAGCGTGTTGCGGACCGGTCCCGCACCGCCATCGAGGAGCGCGGCAATCAGGCCTTTGAACAAGGGACAATCAGGTCCGATTCGAGCACATGGTCAAGCCGTACCGGTGCTGCGGCACGGCCAAGCCCCGTGCAGCCACCGAGCCACCACCGTCCCCGTGCCGTCCTCCTCGATGCCCGGACGCGTTGGCTCCGAAGACCACCACTCCACGGCGGCCACCGGAGAGAGCGCCGGTCCGCGCTGCTCGCAGCCCACGAGACGACCATCGGTCGGCAGCAGGTGCCGCACTTCGACTGCCCCCGAGCCCCAACCGAAGGCTTCGAGCGCATCATCATCCTCCACCACCCGCTCCACAGAGAGGGCACCCTGGGCCTTGGGATGAAGGTGCAGCACGGCGGCGCGAGCCCCGCCGAGCCGAGTGAGCTCACCGGGCAGAGCCACCTGCACCATCGTTGCCAACGCCTGCAGTCGACGTGGACCCTGCACACCTTCGAAGTGATCGGGCAGGTCGCCGAAGCGGACCCGGACCGATTCGAGCCCTTGGGCCGTCCACCGCAGCGCAAGCCCAAGCCGACAGCGGCCGGGTGGAATCAGGGCGGAGGCACGCCGAAGCAAGCGAGCGTCCACATCGAGTGTGCTCAGAAGCGACTGAACAACATCCAGCGTCACCGGGCCCACTGCGGCCACCTGCACGGTGTCGATGTGCCCCGAGGGCATCTGTCGATACCGCACAATCCAGTCGACTTCGGGCGAAAGCCCACCGGTGAGCGCCCACAACGCATCCCGATCGGCCCAGTCCGGCCACGCTCCACGCGCATTCAGCAGGTGCGTATGGTCGACTGGCTCTCCGGAAGGCGGACCGTCGATGCAGGCATAGTGCATGGAACCATCGTCGAAGATGCCAACCATCGACGAAGACCGGCTGCCATACATCGGCAGTCGCACCCACACCGCATGCAGCGCCGCCTGTACTTCCGGTGGAAACGGGGCCTCCGGCAAAGTCGGAGCGTCTTCGGGAATGGTGTCGTCGGCAAGAGTCGACCAAACCGCCGCACGCATGGCCGGCCACTGGCGAGGCACGGGCGCGAGCTGTCGCCGAATGCGGTCTACCTTCGGAAAGCGGGCGTCATTGAGGGCACCATTGGGCAGCACGTGGATCCCCGCCGGGACTTCCGCCAGAGTCAGCGTTCGCTGCACGCGTGCCACGTACACCGTGTGCCGATCACCAAAGAGGAGGTGGTAGGGCTGCGTGGCCTGCGGATCGGCAGCCTCAAGCCACGCTCGCGCTGCCTCCAGGCCACCCCGCGCACCGGCTCGAGCCACCTCGAGCACCACATGTCCGCGCGACTGCAGCGGTCCGATGTCCGTCCGGTCGTCGCCACGCAGGTTGGTGAGCGCCACGAAGAATCCTGATGCCGAGACTGCGAGCCACGTCCCGCCCGCCTGCAAGTCGCGACCCCCCACAATACCGAGCGCCGGGTCCAACATTCCGGGCCCAGCCGCCGGACGGTCGAAGAACTCGTCGCGGTTGGCTGCCAGCAGCACAGGCATCCCCTCCACCACGTCCTTGAGCAGCACCACCGTACACATCCAGATCACCTCACAAAAACATCGTAGCGGATTTTGGATGCGCTATCGGAAACCATCCAAGCGGTGGCAAGCTCCCAGGATTGGGTTCACACGTCAGCATCTCGTGCAAGCCAGCCTGCGATGCGGTGCGCCACCATCAGCACGGTGAGGTGGATGTTGCCCGTGGGAATGGTGGGCAACAGACTGGCATCCGCGATGGTGAGCCCCGCGGTGCCGCGCACCTGACCGTGGCCATCCGTGACGGCGAGCGGATCATCGTCGGCACCCATCGGAGCCGTGCCCGAGGGGTGGTAGCCCGAGTCGGTGACATAGGGCATCCAGCGCTCGATTCCCGCTCGCGTGGAAACCATCCGGGCCGAAGGCCAGATGTGCGTGCCCAGAGCACTGAGCTCCTTCTGTCGTCCGAGCTCCCGGATGAGTTCCATGGCGATGACCGCACGCAGTCTGTCTTCGGGGTGCTCGTGAAAGCGCGAACGCACCACCGGCTTCGCATCGAGCGCCACCGAAGGCCAGCGAATCTGGCCATGGCCACGGGTCTTCCCGAGCATCGCCATCAGCGACACGCCCGGCACGGTCCGCCGCCCGATGGGTACGTGTGAGCCCGCCTGGAACTGCAGGTCATGCGGCCAGGGGCCCTCTCCCGACGAGCTCCGCAGCACGGTCTGGATCACGGGCGATGCCGGGTCCACCATCCCCTTGAGGCGCGGCCGGTAGAACATTGCAAACCCTGGATGGTCGAGCAGTCGATGGGCCACTCCGGGGAGCACGATGCGGGCGTCGATGCCGAGTCGATCGAGGTCGGCCCGCGCCCCGATTCCACTGCGCAGAAGCAGCGGCGGCGTGTGGATGGCCCCCGCAGCCAGCACCACGCGGTCGGCCGACACCACCTGCGACTCGCCCTGTCGAATCACCTTGGCACCGACCACGCGGCATCCCGAAAACTGCAGCTGGCTCACCTGCGTATGGGCCCAGATGGTGAGCGATGCGCGCTGGCGAACCTCCGGGGTGAGCCAGGCCTCCGCAGCGCTGATCCGGCGCCCATCGATCTGGTTCATGGCGTGGGCCCCAACGCCCTCGGGTGTGGTCGGATCATTGGTGTCGGCGCACGGAGCGAAGCCCAAGTCCCCGGCGGCTTCCACAAAGGCTGCCGACCATGGTGTCCATGCCTCCGGCGGGTGTCGGAAGAGCGGGAGCGGTCCATCCGCACCGTGGATGTCCGGACGCGATGCGCCCAGGGCGAGATCGGTCTCAATCGCCCGAAATGCGGGCAGACAGGCCTCCCAAGTCCACTCATGCAAGCCGAGATCTGCCCACTCCTGGATGTCGCGCGGCAACGCCCGGATGGCGATGCAGGTGTTGACCGCGCTCGAGCCTCCCACCACGCGGCCTCGCGGCAGAGGCAGTCGCAACACCGTGGTGGAGGGTGTGTGCTTCAGGCCCCAGTCGTGGGCTTTGATCGAGTTGCGGGTGCCATCAGCCAAGTCGTGGGGAATGTCGCCGGTCGGGTAGTCGGGCCCCGCGTCCACCAACAGCACCCGGTGGGACGGATCCTCCGACAGCCTCGCAGCCACCACACAGCCAGACGAGCCGGCACCAACAACCAGAGTGTGAACGTGCATGCCACCAACAAGCCAGATTTCACGCCACTTGGCCACGGTTCGATCGACTTCTCACCCTTCCCACACGCACAGCGGCCCCGACAGGGCACGTCATCGAAGGGCCCACATCACTTCGGAGCGCCTGCGCGCACCGGCAGTCCGCCAGGAGGTGTCGCGCGAAGCCGCACGCTTGTCTGCAGGAAGTCGATCCGAGTGCCCGTGCGCGCGCGCGTGCTGGCGTCAGTCGGCTGCGTTGACGGCGTCGATCAGCTCGGAGCGACGCGCCCGGTCACCATCCTGCTTGAAGAAGACGATCACACCCTCAGAGTCCACCACGATGTAGGTGCGTTGTGGGTAGTCGCCGCCCGTGCTGTAGAGATCCCGCCAGGAACGGTCTACGTCGGCCAGCACCGGAAAGGTGAGCCCGTGCCGCTCCCGCCACGCATTGGCATCTTCGAGGTCGGCACTGTCGCCCGTCGTGTCTTCCACCAGCACCGACACGGCAAGCTGGTCGGGCTCCGCGGACTCCACGTACCAAGCCTCAATCTTCTCCACGAGCTCCTGGCATCCCGGACACCAGGCAGCGGAACCCATCACAATGACCCGCTGCCCCCGAAAGTCTGACAAAGAGACAAGGTTGCCGTCGGTATCGGGCAGCGTGAAGTCGGGTGCAACCAGACCGACCTCAAGTCCCTCGCCCTCGCCCTCGCCCTCGCCCTCGCCCTCGCCCTCG
>CAJWOS010000298.1 GCA_913044235.1 uncultured Pseudomonadota bacterium | reverse complement strand
CGGATGTGAGGTACGAAGCGCTTTTTCACGCGGACCGACCACGCCTTGTTGCCGATGGGCTTGAACGGAACGGTGTTGGCCCAGAAGAACGCCTGGCCGACCGCAACGCGAGCGTGGAGATTGGGGGCGTCGCGGCCATGCCGTGCACGATGGAGGGCGTCACGGACGATGCTCCCGCCACGGCCCACAAACGGCTCTCGCAGCTCCACTTCCGTTCGTCCAGGGTCGCGCCCGAAGAACCCGACCGGCGCGTCGAGGCTGCCCGAACCCAGGAGAACCGGTGTGGCCCAGGGCTGCCCTGAGGCGGCATATGCGTCGACGTCCACGTTGAGTGCTGCGGAGATGGCTTCCGCTTCAATGGCATCGAGTAGGTCGAGGATGCGGGGGTCCTGGTCTCCACGAACGCGGACCGTATGTTCAGGGGGATGGGGTGTGGGCATGGGCCCTCCTGTGGTGCAGTGCTCCTATCGTCTGCAGTCCGGCTTCCATCAGCCTACAAGAGTGACCCAATGGGGTCATGTTTTGGTGGTCCCGGTCCGATCTCCCTGATGCGGATGGGGCGTTTTGGTCTGCGCCATCCGCACACCGGAAGGAGGACCCAAAATGAATGTACTGATCGTGGATGACAATCGTGCGATGCGCATGATTGTTCGCCGCACTTTGCGGCAGGCCGGCTTTCGAGGTCTCGATGTGACCGAGGCCGAGAATGGCCGGGAGGCACTCGCTCGAATCCAGGAGAAGAAGCCAGATCTGATCCTGTCGGACTGGAACATGCCGGAGATGGACGGACTGCGTCTGCTTCGCATCCTCCGCCACAACAAGGTCTACATCCGCTTTGGGTTCGTGACCGCGCAGGGCAGTCCGGCGATGCGAGAACGGGCGCGCAACGCGGGTGCGAATTTTTTGATCTCGAAGCCGTTCACCCCCGAGACCTTTGAAGAAGTGCTCGGGAACATCATGCATTGAGGCGACGAAGCCAGCGGGCGTCGCGTAGGAGGTCGAAATGGAAAGACGATTTCGCAAGCCAGAGGCCCAGGAAGTGGGTCGGATGTTCACGTTCTTGTTGGGCCGTCCAGTGCAGGTGACCAAGGGCAGTCGCATCAAAACGGGTGTGCGCGACCTCTGGACTGTGGGCGTATTCACCACAAAGGAGGACGCGGTCGTGGGGGTCTGTGCGACCGATCTTCCCATGGCAGTGCATGCAGGGGCAGCGCTCTCACTGTTTCCGCCGCACAAAGCGAAGGCGTGCATTGCTCGGAAGGCCATCGACCGACCGATCTGGGAAAACACCCTCGAGGTCTACAATGTGGCCTCTCGCTTCTTCCACGACATGCACGAGGGAATGATTCAGGTGGGCGACAGCTACCAGAAGGGCGACGATGTACCCCTGGAGGTCAAGCAGTTCATGCGTCGCTCGACGCAGCGGGTGGATCTGCGTGTGCAGATCACCGGCTACGGCGGAGGCTCGCTGGCCTTGATCGGCTGATCAAAGCTCTGCCGCGGCAGACCCCGAGCAGCCGACTCACAGGGTGAAGCGCATGGCCTTGACCAGTGCCCCTGGCAGTCGGTTGCTCTCTACCGAGCGCTCACCGTAGGTCATGTTGGAGGGCAGAAAGGCCGCGTGGGCACTCAGCCCTTCGAGGCCGGCACCGAGCAGTCCATCGAGGGTCTCGTCGAAGCGCATCACGTTGACTGGCGCCACGATCTCACCGTCTTCTACCCAAAAAGTCGCGAAGCGAGTCATGCCCGTGATTCGGCAAGCGTCGCGGTCGGAGAAGTTGGTGTACCAGAGATTGCCGATGTACAGGCCAGTCCCGAGACGTGCCAGCTCTTCGCCGACTGGAATGTCGCCCGCGGCCATCGAGAGCGAGACGGGACTCTCGCCATTGCTCGCGCCGTTTGTGGACCGGCCGAACTCCTGAGCGGAGCGTGGGGAGACCATTGCACCGGTCATGCGACCGGCCTCGAACAGGGACGTGCGGGCGGGCCGGCGGAATCCATCTGCTTGGAAGTCGGGTGCAATCCCGTGTGCGATGTCCTCCGACACCTCGACACGCGGGTCGAGGTGGTGTTCGCCCGACCAATATCGACGGAGCGGACTGTTGCCTGTCTCCAGCGACTTCAGGCCAAAGCCGCCCCAGTGCAGGACACCAAAGATCTCGCTGAGCGCCGACGGCGTAAGCCACGCACGGTAGGCCCCGGGCTCGATGGTGCGGCCCGGTCGGGCGAGTGTGGCGAGCTGCGAACGCGCGCGGGCCATCTCGTCATGCAGTGCCGAGCGGTCGTAGGTGAATCCAGCCAGCGAGGCTTTGACCGCCTTGTCCGCGTCATGCACCAGGCACCAGTCAAGGTTGAACCCGGAGCGCGAAAACCAGTTCCGCTGCCCGTGGTGATTGGCAAAGCCGCGCACGGTGGTACCCGAAGCAACAATACCCACGAGGTCGTTTCCATCTGCTTCTTTCAGGAGGTCGTCGACCATTGCGGCAGCCGGTGGGAGCGCGGATGCCATGGCGTCGCTCGAGGACTGCACGGACTCCGCCACCAAGAGGTGAGGGTCGGCCGGAAGGTGAGGCAGGAACCCGCGTAGGTTGTCGACCGCATGGTCGAGCCGAGCACGGTCGTCGGCCGGATCGCCCGACAGCGTGATGGTCTGAGAGGCATGCCGACCGTTGTCGATCAATCGCAAGGTGACAGCACACTGCTGCACATGTCCCGGCTGTCGCACGCGGCCTCGATTCAGCCGTGCAAATTCGCTCGACTCGCCGCTTAGATACAGAGTGAAGCCTTCATGACCACGGATTTGTGCGGAGAGATGATCGGTGAGAGTGTCGAACCAGGAACGCATCTCAGGCTCCTCCGAACACGGCAACGTTGGCGAACAGGCATGCGGGTGAGGCGTGCCCCACCCGGATGATTTGGTTGGGCTCCCCCTTGCCGCAGAACGGCGTGCCGAGGACCTCGAAGGTGGAACGGTCCCCCACGCCGGCAAGGTTGCGCCAGAAGGTAGCGGAAATTCCTCGGTAGTTTGGCGTGCGCACCAGTCCCTTCAGCTCGCCGTTCTCGATGACCCGTCCGAGCTCACATCCGAACTGGAATTTGTTTCGAGAGTCGTCGATCGACCAGCTGGTATTGGTCTCCATGTAGACGCCGCGTTCCACTTGGCTGACCAGCTGCTCGAAGGACTGGTCGCCAGGTTCCACGTTGAGGTTGGCCATCCGGTCGATGGGGGGACGGTTCCAGCTGGTGGCCCGCGAAGACGCGACACCGGGAAGTCCGCTGCGTTGCTCGGAGGTGCTGCTGCCCAGTCCTCTCACCAGAATGCCGTCTTGGATGATGTGTTGCCGAGTGGCGGGATTCCCGTCGTCATCCCAGGCGTAGGAGGCAAACTGCTCGGGCCGCGTGGGGTCGAACGTGACGTTCAACAGGTCACTTCCGTAGCGGTATGACCCGAACATCTCGGGGGAGACAAAGCTGCGACCGGCGTAGTTGCGCTCGTCGCCAAGGATGCGGTCCAGCTCCAGCGGATGTCCGATGCTCTCGTGGATCTGCAGCATCATCTGCCCAGGGTCGAGCAGCAGGTGCATCGTTCCAGATGGACAGTTTGGGGCTGTGAGCAGCTCGAAAGCCTCTTCTCGAAACCGCGGCACGAGCGACTCGATCTGGCTTCGAGCCACCACTTCCCAGCCGCCTTGCTGGGAGAATCCTCGCATCCCGGTGGAGCGCTTCTGCACCACGCCGTCGGCGGCTGCCATGATCGTGACGTCGGGTGCCAGGTGGTGGAGCTCCTGGTAGATGTCGGCGCCGTGAGACGTGACGTACCGCGAGCGGGTGAGCACCGCGAAGAGCGATGACTCCCAGTCCACGATGCGCGGGTCGTTGCCAATCAGCTGTCCGACGTGCTGAAGCCAGGCCACCCGCTCGGCCACTGGCACATCGCTCCACGGCCGCTTCACGGGGGTCTGGTACGTGCCGGTGGGTGCGGGCATCGCGATTGCGCGCGTGTCAAAGAGGGCTCGATTGCTGGTTTGCTCGGCCCAGTCGGTGGCCTTCTCAATGGCTTGCCTCAGGCCCGAGCCCCGCAGATCGGAGGTGGCTGCGTAGCCGAGTCCGCCGTTGCGATGAACCGTGACCATCGCCCCAACGTCCCGTCGGGAAGATGGAGGCTCGAGGACGCCGGACCGGAGACCGAGCAGGTCGGTCTGTTCGTCGACGATGCGCAGGGAGACGAAGGCACCGTCGGACGACTGGGGTGGAAGCACGGCCCGGAAGCGGGCGACGATATCGTCGTACACGTGAACCTCGGAAGCGCAGGAGGAAGAGCAGGCGGAGCCGGCCGGGTGTATCCCATGTTGCGTCAACCGGTGAGGGCTACAGCGCGATAGGCGGAGGGCATGTGGACCGCATCGCTCTTCTCATTTCTGTTTGCGACCCCCGGACTGGTGGCTCCGGCGCAGGCGGCTCGGCCACCCGTACCGTACGAAGGCGACTTCACGGTGCCGCTCGACCCCAAAGTGCTCGAGAAGTTCTGCAGGAGGCACAACGCGATCACCGGCGACCTGACCTTCGACCGCACCTACGTGGCGACCGACCTCTCCGTGATGTCATGCGTCGACCGGGTCGACGGCCGACTCGTGGTCAAGAACACGCCCAATGTCGAGACGCTGGATGGGCTCACGCTCGATGCGATGGCCGGAGTGCCCCTCAAGTCCTTGCGTCTCGTCGGGAACCAGTCGCTGGTCGATGTGTCGGGGCTCACCGCACAAACGGAACTGCGGACTGCGCGCATCGTCATCGAGCGCAACGGACGCCTTCAGTCCATCCGTGGGCTCCCCACCATCGTGGGCAATACCGACATCCAGGTCTCCGAAAACGTCGACTTGCTGGAGCTTGAAGTGCCCAGCGGGCATCGTCGAGCCACGCGGTTGGGCAGCGTCTCGATCGAGTCCAATCCCCGGCTCACGAGCGTGCGAGGCCTGGATCGGGTGGAGGCTGCTGCGTCGGTCTCCCTGCGCGACAACCCTCGTCTGCGGGATTGGAGCGGTCTCCCTCTGCTCACCGAAGTCGGTGCGTGGGCGGTTTCGGGCCAGCCGATGCTCGTAGAGTGGAGCGCTGCGCCACGCCTGTCCATCATCGGCACCTACACCGTGCAGGACTGCGATGGCCTGGAGCGTGTGCCCGGACTCCCCGATCTGACTCGTCTGGGAAGTCTCCACATTGTCGACAATGACTCCCTCGTCACGCTGGCGGGCTTCACGGCTTCGAGAAACGGCCATCCCACAGTGGATCGGGTCGTGGTCACGGGCAACCCGAAGCTGTCACAGGAGGCGGTTGAGCAGCTCCTGGATCGGATGCACCTGCCTGCCGGTGCGGGCGCGGTACGGACCGAAGACAACGGCGGCGCTGTGCCGGGGCCGCGTGCGGATGGCACGGAAGCGCAACCGGATGCCCTCAACCGGGAGACCTCGAGTGAGTGAGCTGGACGGTCGCACCATCGCTGCAGTGGATCTGGGGTCGAACAGCTTCCATCTCGTGGTTGCGCAGCTTCGCGACGATGCCCGGGACTTTGTGGTCATCGACCGCCTCAAGCAGTCCGTTCGCTTGCGGATGGGGCTCGATGTCACCGGGCGCCTCTCGTCTGAAGCACAGTCTCGCGCCCTTGCCTGCCTGTCCCTGTTTGGAGAGCGGGTGGCCGGAATCCCTCGGGGAGACGTTCGCGCAGTGGGCACCAACACGCTTCGATCGGCTCGCAACAGCCTGCCGTTTCTGGTGCGTGCGCGTCGGGCGCTGGGGCACAAAATTGAAGTCATCAGCGGTCTCGACGAAGCTCGCCTGATTTATCAGGGCGTGGCCCGAGACCTCTCAGGGGATGGGCGTCGGCTTGTGGTGGACATTGGCGGCGGCTCGACGGAGCTGATTGTGGGGGATGGGTCGGTCCCGAGCGCGCTGGACAGCCGGGAAATGGGCTGTGTGAGCTGGACGCTGCGATACTTTCCGGATGGTCGCCTCACGCGGAAGGCCTTCGACCGGGCGGTGCTCGCGGCACGGCTCGAGCTTGAGGCGGCGGGATCCCGGATGCGGGCGCTCGGTTGGACTTCGGCCGTTGGCGCCTCGGGTACCGTCAAGTCCGTAGACAAGGTGATTCATTCCCTTCTTGGTCATCCGAACATCACGCCGGCAGGCTTGGAGCGTGTGGTCGATGCCGCCATCCGCTGTGGGCATGTGGACCGTCTGCAGCTGCCCGGGCTCACCGAAGTGCGTCGACCGGTGTTCATGGGTGGACTCGCGGTGCTGCGTGCTGTGGTGGAAAGCCTCGAGATCGAACAGATGACTGCCGCCCAGGGCGCCCTCCGCGAGGGGGTCCTGCTGGATCTCGTCGGGCGGCTGCATCGAGACGACATCCGCAACGACACCGTGGAGCGACTCGCACATCGCTACGGAGTGGACCAAACACACGCTCGACAGGTGAAGCAGACCGCCCTCCGCTTCTTTGACCAGGTCTGCGAGGCGTGGGGACTCACTCGCCACCGCCACCGCCGACTGCTGGCCTGGGCGGCCGAGCTCCATGAAACCGGTATTTTCATCAATCATCGCTCCTTTCACCACCATGGTGCCTACCTGTTGCGGCACGCAGATCTTCCGGGATTCTCTCGACAGGATCAGGCGGCACTCGCGGCTCTCGTTCGGGTGCATCGGGGCGGACTGTCGGTGTCGCGGGTGGAAGCGTTGTATCCGGGGCGCCCCCTTCCCATCTTGCGGCTCGGCGTACTCCTGCGGCTCGCGGCAGGACTGCACCGGAGCCGTCGTGGACCGGTCGATGGGGCCTCGTTGCACGTGGCCGGTGACCGCATCGCCCTGTCGCTGCCCGAAGGCTACCTCGATGCCCGTCCACTCACTGCGGGCGACCTGGAGCGGCAGGCCAAAATCATCGAAGAAGCGGGCTTTGGGCTGCGCTTCGGTGGTGCGTCTGTGCGTGCGTGAGCCTCAGCTAGAGCGCAACTGCAGCAGGTGTTCCTGTGCGCTGAAGGGGTTCTCGCTGAGCGGCGTTCGCTTGTGGTAGGTGCCATCGGAGGACATTGACCAGGTCTGCGCGTCGTCCCGGCTGTAAGGAAGAAAGATCTCCTCGATGACCCGGGTTTTGAGCTTTGGATCCAAAACGGGGAACGCGGTCTCCACCCGACGATGTAGGTTGCGTTCCATCCAATCGGCGCTGGCCAGATAGATGTGGTCCGCCCCACCGGAGTGGAACCGGTACACGCGAGAGTGCTCAAGAAAGCGACCCACGGTGCTGAACACCCGGATGGTCTCCGATACGCCAGGGATGCCTGGGCGGAGTCGACACAGGCTGCGGACGTGCAGCTCGATGGGCACACCGGCCTGGCTGGCTCGGTACAGAGCTTCGATCACTCGAGGGTCGATCAGTGCGTTGAGCTTGGCTTGGATTCCGGATGGCTTGCCGGCGCGGGCTGCTTCGGCCTCGGCGTCGATGAAGGCCATCACGGTCTCCCCCAGGGTAAACGGCGAGACCAGCACTTGGTTCATCTGTTCCGCTCGTCCCAGCCCCGTGAGCAGACTGAACACGTGGTGGAGGTCGTCGCCGAAGTCTGGATTGCACGTGAGGAGCGCGAGGTCCGTGTAGAAGCGGGCGGTCCCGGGATGGTAGTTGCCGGTGCCCATGTGCACATAGCGACGCACGCTTCCGAACTCTCGTCGAACGATCAGCAGGATCTTCGCGTGGGCTTTGTAGCCAACGACCCCGTACACCACGTTTGCACCGGCAGCCTGCAGTCGGGTCGCCAGACGGATGTTGGCGGCCTCATCGAAGCGGGCCCGCAGCTCCACCACCACGGTGACGGCCTTGCCAGCGCGTGCCGCTGCCACAAGGGCGTCGGTGACCGGAGAGTCCACGCCGGTGCGGTACAAGGTCATCTTGACCGCGAGTACATCTGGATCTTCAGCCGCCTGGTTGAGCAGCTCCAGCACCGGGGAGAAGGACTGGAACGGATGGTGTAGGAGCAGGTCGCCTTCTCGAATGGTTCGAAAGATGTCGGACTTGGGCTCTACACGTTGCGGTAGACCGGGCACGAAGGGTGCAAACTTCAGGTCCGGTCGATCGACTGCCTGATACAGCTCGGCGAGACGGTGGAGGTTTACCGGTCCTGCAGGCTGGAACAGGTGTGCACGGTCGAGGCCGAACTGGCTGAGCAAGAACTCCACCTTGCGTGTGTCGCAGTTGTCGGCCACCTCAAGCCGCACCGCATCGCCGTAGTTTCGGCCAGGAAGCTGCATCTTCAGGGACCGGAGGAGGTCGTCGGACTCCTCCTCGTCGACCCAGAGGTTGCTGTTCCGTGTGACGCGGAACTGGTGGCAGCCGAGGATGGTCATGCCTGGGAACAGATGGTGTACATTGGCGTGGATGACGGACGAGATCATCACAAATGCGTTTGGGGTGTCGCAGAGCGGCACGGGCACGGGAATCAGTCTGGGAAGACACCGGGGGACCTGCACCACGGCCAGCTCGACTTCTCGGCCGAAGGCATCACGACCGCTCACCTGGACGATGAAATTGAGTCCCTTGTTCTGAACGTTGGGGAACGGGTGTGCCGGATCGAGGCCGAGGGGCGTGAGGACAGGGAGTGCCTGCTCTCGAAAGTAGTCTTCCATCCAGCCCCGCTGGGCTTCGTTGAGGTGCTTGCGTCGGAGCAGGTGGATCCCTTCCCGTGCGAGTGCAGGCAGCAGCTCCAGGTTGAGCAGGGCGTATTGATGGTCGACGATTTCGTGCACTTGCTCGCTGATCTTCCGCAAGACTTCGCC
>CAJWOS010000297.1 GCA_913044235.1 uncultured Pseudomonadota bacterium | reverse complement strand
TACAGCAGACCAAATACCCCTACGCCGGCTCCGATGTATGAAAAGACCGGTTGTTTGCGCTTTTTCTTGTATTGAAAGCCTCCAGCCGGTACCTCTTCGCCAGACGAGGTGTCGGGTCCGTGAGGCAAGCCAGGCATCGCCATGTGTGAGGTCGTTGTCAGATGCGAGGGCAGCGATTCGGGCTGCCAGAACTCGGCCCGAGTGGCTGTGGCTGGTTGCTGAAGAGCCATCAAGACAAGCAGAGAGGTCACGGTGTCTTCTCGGGCGACGATGGTGGGGAGGGCTTCTTGAAGAGCGCCTTGAAGGTGGCCACGTTGCGGTCAGCCTGGTTCACGTAGTCGTATCCTTGACCCTCGAATGGCTGTTCGAGCGGGTCGATAAAGACATGGATGGTGCCCGCGGGCAGGCTGCGCCGCACTTCGTCGGTCGGTTGGGCTTCCCACAACAGGTGTCGGGGCTTGGGCACGGTCTCGGCCCAGGCCTGGACGGCCTCGATGCTGGGTGCATCCGGGACCGCCTCGGGGTCGAGATCGAAGGAGTGGATGTCGAGGTCGTAGCGGCGCGCGAGGTAGTTGTAGGCGGGGTGGTTGGCCGCAATTTTCACGCCCTTGCCTGGCGTGAGTGCATCTTTGAGCTTGCGATCCAGTGCGGTGAGCTGGGTGCGGACCGCGGCAAGATGGTTGTCGAAGACTGGTTTCTTGTCGGGGCGGACCTGCAGCAGAGCGGCATGCACCGCCTCGGCCTGTTTTAGATAGATCAGCGGGTCCGACCAGGTGTGCGGATCGAGACCCGCATGACTGTGCTCTCCCTTGGTGCCATGAGAGTGGGTCTCACCTTGGATGTGGATGTGGTCGAGTCCATTGGCGGAGTCGACAATCCGGTCGGCGGGCAGGGTTGCGGTCTCCATCCAGCGCTCGAATCCGGCGCCATTGGCCACGATCAGCTCGGCTTGCTGTACTTGGGCAACGACCTCTCCCGATGGCGCCCAGAAGGGAGGGTCTTCGCCGGCAGGCAGAACGTTCTGTACGCGCACTTCCGGGCCACCAACCTGCTCGGCAAGCCAGGCCGCGGGGTAGCTTGAGACCACGATGTGGACCGGCCCTGTGGGGGTTGCGGTGGGTGATGGTGTGGGCGCAGATGTCGAGTCATCACAGGCGGTCACCGCGCAGGCGAGCGCAAAGAGCATCAGGAACGTTTTGGGCGACTGCGTCATGAAGGGGCTCCAGGCAATTCGGTAGTACATCATCCGACGCCGATGGCGCCGGCCAGTGCTGCATCGAGGAGGGAAAGGCCGGCGACGGTGGCGAATGTGGCCGTCGCACCGGCGGCCACAACCACCATCAGCACCTCCACCCCCACCATCAGTGCGACCATCGACCGACTCGAGCCGATCCGCTGCATCAGCTGAAGCTCACTTCGGCGCAGGCGGAGCGACAAGGAAAGCACGAGCACGAAGAAAGCGAGCGTCGAGGCGGCGATGGCACTGAAGTAGAGGGTCAGTCCTTCGCGAACCCGCAGGACGATGCCGAGGATGGTGCGGACGACCACCACGGGACGAACCGCTTGGAGGTCCTCGTGCAGGGCATAGTCTCCAAGCAGCTGGTCGTGCGCACGAGCATTGGGTGGAAACACGAGTACGCTGCTGACCGGAAGGTTGTCGGTGCTGCCATGCAGGTGAAAGCCGCCACGATTCTTCTCGGTGATCTCTTGAAACATGAAGATCGCGGCCGTGGCTTCGAGATTTTCGCCGTCCTCGGCCTCGGGATTTAGCGACTGCGCTCGCGTCACGGTGTCGTGTCCGTGCAAGGTGCCGTCGAGTACCCAGGTGGTCTTTACATCTGCAAAGAATGCCGTGTCGTCGGGAGTTCCGCTCGCAGCAAGAACCCCGGTGACCTTCAGCAGGATTGGGTAGGCACCGGCGATGTTGTAGAGGTTGCTGAGGTCGGAGCGAACGGTGTCGCCGGGTGAGAGATGGAAGTCTCTTGCGACCTGGGCGCCTGCCACGACCTCGCCGAGGACGGCAGGAAGTCGGCCGGACGCAACGTTCAGTGCGCGGTGCTCGAGATAGGCGAGTGTGGTTCCGACCACGGGGGCGCCACCGGCAGAGTGGGTGACGTAGAGCGGCACTGCATCGCCGTAGCCACTTGCTTCAATGGCCGCTGCCGTGCCGAATGCGATCGGGTCGCGCACTTCCCCCCGGAAGTAGAGACCGTTCATGGTGAGGTCGAACTCGTTGCCTTGGTGGCCAAGGAGAATCGGAGAGGTGTGGGCACGGGCCAGGAGTGCGGTCTCGACACGCTCGGCTGCCAGTGCGGTGAATAGGGGTAAAAACAGCGCGAGTGCAGTGCAGCAGACCAACACCGCGGTGCGGCCAGGAGCCGACCGGAGGTACCACCAGGCGAGTAGTGAGGCATGACGAAGTGCGCTCATGGACCCGCCTCGTCGGTGCTCGACAAAGCACCCACCTCAAGGGTGTGCTCGAAGCGGGCGAGGACAGCCGGATCGTGGCTCACGAGGAGCAGGGTGACGCCTCGCTCTTCGCAGAGCTGCTCAAGGAGGGTGAGCACCGCTGTGCTCCGAGCGGGATCGAGGCCAGCGGTGGGCTCGTCGGCCAGGACGATGGCTGGACGGGTCACGAGTGCTCGGGCGATGGCGACGCGTTGGCGTTCGCCCTGCGACAACGCACTCGGGCGTCGACCGCCCTTGTCGCCCAGCCCAAGGTCATGAAGCAGTGTGGATGCGCGGGTGCGTGCGGGGGCATCGAGGCGCAGTGCCGGGTTCAGTCGAAACGGAAACAAGACGTTTTCGAAAGCGCTGAGATGGTCCACGAGCGGATAGTCCTGGAACACAAAGCCCAGAGATCGGATGCGATGAGCCCGGCGCTCGGCATCCGACAGGTTCCGCAGCTGGCGGCCAGCCACTTCGAGGGAGCCCCGTGCGAGAGGAAGCACACCGGCGATGAGATTCAGCAGCGTGGACTTGCCGCACCCGGAAGGTCCATAGAGCGCAACTCGACCGCCGCGCGGAACCTCCCAGACAGGCAGGTGGAGTGCAAACGGCGTGTCGTGGGTACGGGTGGGGTACGCGAAGTGCAGATCGTGGGCAACAATGGCAGGAGTTGTCATGGGGTGGGGACCCCTGTGGTGTTGGCGCGCTCTCGCTCTGCCTTCTCGATGTCGTCGAGCACGCCGGCCTCGAGGAGGTCCAGGGGGTCCATGAATCCAGCGCCCGACTTGGGCAGGTCGTCGATCGTCCAGGCATCGCCGGCGGAGAGGAGGGAACGAACCCGCTCCAGGTTGCGCATCCGCGTGTCGGTGATGCGCAAGCCGTGGCGTGTGTGGGAAAGGGTGTAGACAGCCCGATATCGGTTGACCCGGGGGTGCTTGTGTCCTTGGTGGGTGACCACGCCGCCGACGCTCCAGTCAGCATCGACGCGGACATGCCCGGCCCCACGGTCGAGCACAGCAACGGACTCGTAGTCGACCCGCTGAATTTGGATGCTCGTCTCGTCGTCGACCATCCGGAAGAGGGTGGTGTAGTGCTCCACGTATTCTTGCGTGAGGGCTTCGCCGACAAAGCTGTCTGCGAGCAGGCCGTGGATCCCATTGCGGTCTGGGCCCAGATCGTACACGCCATACAAAGGCTTGTGCAGTTGCTTGAACTGTTCGACCACCGCGGCGTCGCCGGGCAGCAGTGGGCCCGCTTTCGGTGCGCACGAGGGTGCGGTACCGAGTGCGAGCACGCAGAACCACGGGGAGGGCAGACAGACACGAAGCATCGACAAAGGCTCCAGAGCGTGCAGCCTGTATCCGCCTTGTGGACTTCGCGGGAGTGCATCGCGACCGGACTGGATTGCGGGTTTCCAGCGTTCGGCCCCGGCAGGGCATGCCTCAGGCGGATAAGCGCCGGCGAACAGATTTGGAGGTCTTCATGTCGACCGGGCTGCATCCCACTGAAATCGGGTCTCGTCTCCTGCTCCTCGCGTTCATCGCTGGAGGGCTTGCGGCGTGTGAGTCGTCGACCTCGGATGTGGACTCGGGGGCAGACAAGTCCGAAGGCGCCGGCGGCAGCGGCGGCAGCGGCGGCAGCGGCGGCAGCGGCGGCGATGGCGGTACCGGCGACGCGGGGACCGGATCGGACGACGGCACCACCGAACCTCCCGTCCCCGAGACCGAGTGCGATGACGGCGCTGACAACGACGGTGACGGTGCCATCGACTGTGACGATGACGACTGTGCTGAGGTCTCCCAGTGTCAGTGGCCAGACTCCCTGGCCCATGAGGGTGCCTACGACTTTGACGCCCAGAGCAACGTTGAGTGCATCATTCGCGGCTTCCCTCTCGACATCGACGTCAATGACTGCATCACGCGCTACACCGCGGAGCTCACGCCGGTCACGGACGAGTCCCAAGCCTGTCCCACCTGTGATCGGACCTACTACGGCACTCTGACCTACTCCGAGAACTCCTGCGCGACCGAGCTGCCCGCTCTGGAGCTCCCCACGGATGCCTACTTTGGGTTCATCTTCACCAGCGACACCGAGTGGCAGCTGGTTGGAAAGGGCCCCAGTGGAAGCTGGGATGCGGCCGTCGACCTCAACGTGTCGGGTGACAGGTTTGAGTTCTCCACCACCGAAACGATCAACATCTCCGATGATCGCTGCAGCAACTCACCCCTGTATGTGGGTGACTTGACTGTCTCCTGGGCGTTCAGCATCAACTGAGCGGGCGCTCGTTCCATGCGTGGTGTCGTGCCATGACCAGCGATGCCGAGCGATGGAACCACCGGTGGCAGGCGGTATCGGATCCGGTCGGTTTGGCGCACCCAATGGTGTGCGCTCTCGCGCTTGCCCTTCCGAAGGGAGCTCGGGTGCTGGATGTGGCCGCCGGCCGCGGACGGCAGACCCGGCCGCTGTTGGATGCGGGGCATCGCGTCACTGCCGTAGACGTGAGTGCAGTCGGACTGGCGCTCATCGACGCCGTCGATCAGCACGAGCTTCGCACCGTGGTTGCCGACCTCACGATGCCGCTTCCTGCGGCGCTGAAGGGGCCGTTCGACGCCATCGTGTGCATCGACTACCGAGCTCCTGCCCTCTGGGCTGGGCTTCGGACGCGCTTGGAGGTCGGCGGACACCTTCTCGTGTCCCTGGCCACCGTCGTCAACCTGGAGCGACATGCGCGTCCGTCTCGGCGCTTTCTGGCGGAAGAGGGGGAACAGGAGACCATTCTCGGACCGCTCGAACCGGTACAGTCCTCTGCAGGGTGGCGAGACAGTGGGCGGCACGAGCTGTGGGTATGGGGACAACGCCCAGCGCGGATGGCCTGACCTCCCCCCGGCCCACCGCTACGGCATCGCATTGCAGCCCGATGGGTCGCAGATCAGTTCCCCCTCGATGGGGCCGTCATAGGTTCCGGCCTCGGAGGTGATGTCGGTCGGGCTGTTGCCGCTCCAGGTGCCACCAAACACATCCAGTCGGCTCCGCTCCAAGATGACCCCGCCGCCGGTCGTTGCGGCGTTGTCGGTGACCGTGGTGTGGTCCAGCAGGAGTCGAGCCCCCACCACGGCCGCTCCTGCGCCGTCTTCTGCCGTGTGGGTGTGCAGCATGCCGCCGTGCATGTCCACCTGGGGGCCGTCGCTCCATGTGGCGCTGCCGGCGGCCATCAACCCACCGCCCCAGCTGGCCTCGTTGCCTTCGAGCGTCACGTCGAACAGCACAGCGGTGGTGGTGGAATCACCGGCGACCCAGATGCCTCCGCCCACTCCACGGCCGTCGGGGAGCGCATCGCCGCTCGTGGTGTTTTCGACGATCGAGACCCCACGCAGCGTGGCGCTGCCGCCCGAGATGAACACCCCACCACCACCCACCGACGCGACATTCCCGATGGCGGTACCGTGGAGCCAGCCTCCGGTCGCCTCGGCGATCATCACCCCGGCCCCCTGTTCGCTGGTGTTGTCGCGAACGGTGCCGCCGATCACGCGCGCAGGTCCGGTGATCAGCATCCCGCCTCCCTGCACGCTGCCGTGGTTGGCGACGACCTCGGTCCCCGGCAGGTGCACGTCGCCGTCGGTGACGTCCACACTGCGCACGGCGACTCCCCCGCCAAATGGTGCGAGGCTGTCTCGCACCAGACTGTCTTCCAGCGTGCCCGCTCGAATCCAGATGGCACCGCCGACCTTGCGAGCTGTGCAGTTGGAGACGTCGGTATCGTGAAGGTGGAGGGGGCCTCTGCGTGGACCGGCGATGCATCCGCCCCAGTCGGCCTCTCCATCGCGGATGGTGCTGTGGCGAATCGCGAGGGCATCGGCCTCCCACGCGGCGACCACACCGCCAAAGGTGTCTCCATCGAGGCGTGGCTCCACGGCCCCTGTACCGCCCACCAGTGTCATGGCCACGAGCGTGGCTCGGCCGCCGACCACATGGATGGCGGGTCCGGCTGCTCCTCGAACGGTGGCGGGTCCCACCAGCGATACGTCCTGGCGGAGGACCAGGGGGCCGGGATGTCCCTCGGATCGGTCGCAGGCAAACACGGTGCCACCGGGCTCGGCCGCGTCCAACACCGACTGCAGGCTCGGGTGGTAGCGGCCTTCTGCATCGCGCTGGCAGGGGGGCTCAAGAACCGGAAGGGTGGCCTGCGGCCCGAGGACCGAGGACCGAGCGGAGGCGTTGCGCGCGGTTGGGTCGGTGCAGGCGCCGATGCAGGTCGCTGCAATGGCAAGTGTCGGCCAGGCACGCTTCATTACGCTACGGTAGCCCATCGGGACTGTTTCCTGGGTCCCAATGGAGTTCGCATGTCCCCTGCAGCCGTTCGCCCTCGCTTGGGATGGTGCATGTTCACTGCGTTCGTCGCTGCATCATGGGCTGTGGGAGCGCCTGCAAATGCGCAGGAAGTGCAGATCGCGGTGACCGATCCCACCTTTGATGCGGCAGTGCTCCGAAGCAGCCTGGAGCCTCTGGTGTCGGACAACTTCCGCCTCGAAGACCAGGCAGAGTTTCTCGAACAGATGGCCCACGCCACCGCCCTCTCCGCACGGGGCATGGGCGTCGACTACGCCTCGAGCCCGCAGCGGTTCGTGCTGGGGGGCAGCCTCGGCCCGGCACTCGTGGGGAAGGGCTCGTCGTTCGGCTACGGTGATGGCCTGCTGCCGCAGGGGGGCTTTGCGTTCCAGGGCGCGCTGATGGCGGGACTGAACCTCGGTGCGTTCGCCGATAAAGATCATCCGATGCGACGATTTGTGCTGTACGGCCATGGAATGGCCGCGGGCGGTGGACGGGAGCCATTCACAGCCAGTGCCGTCAACGGTGGTGCTCACCTGCAGAGCCAGCTCCTCCGGGTGCGCGACATGGGTGCGGCCGGATGGGGTGGTCTGGCCCTCACCACCGGCTTCGACCACACCGCATACAACCTCACACTCGAGCGAGAAGCGCCCATCGAGACCGATGTGGCCACGTGGATGGCGGATGGCGTCTACGAGGTGCGCGCGGTGACCAACAGCGTGCCGGTCGAGCTGTCAACCAACATGCGGGCCGCATTCATCACCGTGTTCGGTGGGGGTGGCGTCGACATCTTGCTCACCGGAGCCGCCGAGAGCGAAATCAACCTGCTCGGAGACATCACCGACGGCAACCGGACCGTGGGGGAGGCCCTGGTCACCGCATCGGACTCGACCGACATCACAGGCGTGACCCCGCGGGGCTTCGGCGGCCTCCAGCTCAACATCGCCATGGTGAAGGTGTACGGGCAGGTGAACGTGGCGGTGGGGCAGGGGATGGGCTTCCACGGCGGTCTGCGCGTGGCGATGTAGGTCGCGCCGCTCAGCGCTTCACGAACATCACGGAGTCGGCCCCCTCACCGAACACCAGCTCGTGCTGCGGGGTGAGCGAGAGCGCCACGCTTTCTTCCTTGCCGTCGTCGCGAAGCAGGCGCAGGTGGGCGGTTGTGCCGGTGGTAGCACCCACCTCGTAGCGTCCGGCCTTCTTCACATCGCCGAGCCGTACCTCGAGTCGAGTGGGTCCGATGGAGAGCTCGCCCTGTTCCAGGTGGTCGATGGCCGTGCGCAGCTGCTGGGTTCGTTCACCGTGGGGGTCGTAGCGAATTTCGTTGAGGATGATGATCGCTGCTTTGGACTCTGACTCGGTCAGCTTGAACTGGGCCAGCTCGTCGTTGGTGGGCGGTGGCACCCGGGTGAGGAAGCGCATGGTGCGGACCTGACGACGCTGCTGCTCAGTGAGCGAGATGCGCCACTCGCCCTGCATGCGCGCCACGATCTGGTCTTGTGCCGTGGGTGCGGGATCGGCACCGAGGCTGCAGGCCGCGCCCAGCAATCCAGCCATCAGGGCGAAGCGGTTCATCGACGCCACTCTCGGATGGTCTGGATGATTTGGTCGAGACTGCCCACCAGCCGATGGCCATCAGGCACGGGCTGCAGCACCACATGGGGCGACTTTGCTGCATAGGCCTCGCTGGCAGACAGCGGGACGATGGTGTCTTCGGTACCGTGGATGATCACGGTGGGAACGTCTATCGGCACATACGCATCGGCAGCAGGGACCGGCGCTTCTGCATAGTGCAAGGCGGGCGCAAGCAGCAAGAGTCCGGCCAGCGGATGGGCGGTATGCATAGCGGTCCAGGCAGCCACCGCCCCGCCATAGGACGAGCCGGCGAGGAGGACGGGGGTGTGCTGGTCAAGCTTCGCGAGCACATCCCGCAGGGTCTCCACTCGGTCCGCAAGAATCTGCCCTTGGAAGTCTGGTGCGAGAACGTCGATGCCAGCGGCACGCATCGCTCGGACTTTCGTGCCGTTGGGGGAGCCTTCGAGTCCGTGGCAAAACACTACCTGCATGCAATCCTCCCGAACGAGCGGTTTTCGCCTCCGCCGTTGACCACGGCGAGGTATCTCGATCCCCCCGAGTCCACCCCC
>CAJWOS010000296.1 GCA_913044235.1 uncultured Pseudomonadota bacterium | reverse complement strand
CGGACACAGACGCGGACACAGACGCGGACACAGACGCGGACACAGACGCGGACACAGACGCAGATCCGATCACCGCACTCACCCTGAGCATCGACGACAACGACGCGCAGTCGTTCTACGGCGCTGAGGTCCTCGAAGTGATCGGCAGTGCTTCCATCACAGGCAGCACCATGTCGGGCTCGCTCACGTACGTCTCAGTCAACAGCTCGGGCACCACCGAGTGCGACTTCGACGTCTCCATCAGCGGCACGGCGTCTGCTCGGTGCCCCGACTGCGACTTTGCCTTCGACCTCGTCACCAGCGTGTCCGCCGACCGCAGCACAAGATCCTGCAGCCCCGAAGCGGTGTTCTCTCTCCTCGAGACGTACACCAGCGCCACCTATCGCTCGGTCAACCCCGGACTCGGCTTCACCGCGGCCGCGGTCGATCGCTACTCAGGTACCTCAGGGCCGTACTATTACCGCATCACGAATGCCCGGTATGACGAGCTTACCGTGCTGCGCGACGTGTATCGAAGCGGCTCGGGGACCGCGTACTCCGAATCGGACGACATCGCCTTCTACGACTACAACTACATCTATTACACCGCCTATGGGACTCCCTACAGCAGCTCCAGCAGCTACCAGTACAACTCCGCATCCTACAGCCGTGGCGTACTCGACTGGGAAATCTACCAGCTCTCCGGTGGAACAAGCGCCGTCAACTACTACGACTACTGTGGTACCGCGACGTATTCCACCGGCGGCTACACGCTCAGCACCACCGACTACTACGGTACCGATGATCTCCCGTGCGGCGGATCTTTCGGCTATTTCGACTACGTCGATGTATGGACCTTACCCGCCTACAGCGGCGACACCATTACCTTCGCCGTCGACGCACCCACGACCAACAGCGCCGATACGTTCGTGTGGGTCAATGCCCCCGACAGCTGCGGCGAAATCATCGCATCACCGTACTCGCCCTGTGCCAGCAGTCCGAGCACGAAGTGCCCATCAGGACAGTTCACCGCGACCCAGAGCGGTGACCAACAGATCGTGATCACCAACGCAGAGCCCTGTCGAGGCAGCGCTGCGACCTACTCCATCACGGTGCAAAAAAACTGACCACTGCACAGCCCCACGGATCCTTCAGATCGCTCGGCTGTGTCCCATTCATCCCACCGCCAGGTCGGTCATGCTCCCTGTCCGCGCAGTCCTGCTCGCAGGCATCATCCCATGCAGCGCATGCACCCCGAAGCCTGCTGAACCGGTCGACTCTGCGATGGACGACCCGGTCGACTGGCCGGCCATCGACACCACCGAGGACTGTCCGGCCGTCGACTTCACCGCTGAGGGCTCCTTCGCAGTGACAAGCGACGTGGTCTACGACCAGGAAGATGGCGAAGACCTGCTCCTCGATCTGTATCTGCCCGATGCAGAAGGACCTCGACCCGGCATCGTGATGGTGCATGGCGGAGGCTTCACGTCGGGAGACCGTGGCTACATGGCCGCGGCTGCCGAGCACTACGCCGCTGCAGGCTTCGTGGTACTGAACGTGGAGTATCGCCGGGTGCCCACCCATGGCCTCGATGCACTCACGCGCGACGTGGTCTGCAGCGTGAAGTGGGCCTTGGCGGAGGCGGACACCATTGGCCTTAACCGCGCGTGCTTGGGCACAATAGGTGAGTCTGCCGGGGGATATCTGGCGTCGATGGCGAGCCTTGCCGGCAGCGACCCACTCTTCACCGAGGGCTGCGACACCGGAGGAGAGCTCGATGCCCTCACTCGATGGTCGGTGCCCTACTACGGCATCGCCGACCTCCCTGCCTTCGAGGCCGCAGATGGACTCGGCGTGTTGATGCCCTGGTTGGCCGAGCTGGCCGGCTTGACGGTCGAGGCCCTCAGCCCCACGTCCTACGTGGCGCGCGACCCCTCCGTGGGCTTCTACCTTCCCCACGGGACCGAAGACGACGTGGTGCCCCCGTCGCAGAGCGAGGTCTTCCACGGGGTGCTAGAGCCTGCTGGCCACCCCACGCAGCTTCGCCTGATGCCGGGTGTCGGACACGGGTTTGTGGCCGGCGGAGGGTTCTGGGGCGAAGACAACCAAGCCATCCAGGCTGACATCGAGGATTTTGTGCAGCAGATGAACCGCGCACGGTAGGCTGCGGAAAACTGCGGCGAGTCGACGCCCGCCCAAATCACTTCCTGCGAGATCCCGATGAACCGAAGCAACCTGTTGGTTTGCCTGCTTGCCGCCGTCTCCGTCGTCTGTGTGTCTTCCGATGAAGGCGACGGAAAAGCGCGCGATACCGGAACCAACCGCTCGTCTCAGGCGGACACTGCAGACGGCACCGACACGGGAGACCAACCCGGCGACACGGGCAGCGCCCCCATCGCTCCGGCGCTCACGCTGTCGACCACCCTGATCGACTTCGGCCCCCTCGACTACGGTGGCGAAGCCCAGCTTTCGCTCGAGCTGGAGAACACGGGCAACGAAGACCTTGAGCTCACTCAAGCCTTGCTCGAGACCGGCACCGTCTTCTCCGTGTCTGCACTCGAGGCCGCCACCCTGCCCCCTGGCAGTACCACCACACTCACCGTCACGTTCCAACCCGACGCCGGCGCGTCGTTCACCGACCGACTTCTCGTGCAGTCCAACGACCCAGCCAACCCCACGCAGTTCGCGATGATTGCAGGGGTGGGGCTGCTGGCGACCATCGACCTGTCGCCCTCCGAGCTCGACTTTGGCACGGTGTACCTGGGCTGCACGGAGACCGCTGAGGTGGCCGTGTCGAACCCCGGAAACGGCGACCTCACCGTGAGCGCGATCGACTTGAATTCGGCTAGCGGTGAGTTCTCCGTCGACACAGCCGAGCTCGGCGACCTCCCCTGGACGGTCTCCCCAGGAACCTCTCTCCAGCTGCCCGTGCGCTACACACCGACCGCCGAGCTTCCCAATATCGCGTACCTATTCGTCGACAGCTCCGATCCGTTCACCCCACAGGTGGTGGCCCTCTTCGAAGCCACAGGCGAGCTCTACGACAGGGCGGACGACCGGTTTGAGCAAGGTCGCACCCCCACCGACACCTTCTCGCTCTCACAGGCGCCAGTCCCGTCCACGATCGCCGTAAGCGTCAACGGGGTGTACACGACCGTGGGTTGGGCCTGGGATGAAGCCACCAACAGCGTGGTCTTCGATGCAGCCGAAGTACCCGTTGGGGGCGCAGCCATCAGGATTCAATACGCGGTGAAGGGTCCCTGCTGAGCCTCCAGCCACCCGGGTCTGTGCCATCTATAGCCGCAGCCGCGGCCGCAGCCGCAGCCGCAGCCTGGGGATTACCGCTCGGATTCCTCAGATTAGGCGGTGCGCGTGAGCACCACAACCGCGCGGTGCAAGCCCCGGTGAACCACCTCCACGCCCATGTGGTCCAGCGAAAAACCGAGCAGGCCTCCCATCCGACACAGCAGCGCAGCAAGCCCCTCTTGCGTGGGCTTGTTCGGGTCGCGCGGCGCCCGTACCGGGGCCAGGAACACCAGTCGCCCGCCCGGTCGGAGGGTGTCAGCGCCCAGCGTGAGCAAGGTCTGCAGCGTTCCAGCCAGCGCAGCCTCGTGCACCTGGAAGGTGAGGGCGCCGTCCCAGGCCTCCGCACCATGCTGGAACTCGCGGCGACCGTAGGGCGGGTCACACACGAGGGCATGGTAGCGCTGGCCATCGTTGGCTTCGAGGAGGCGCTCGGCAGCATCGGGCGCACCCACATCGAGCTTGAGCAGGGCCAGCGGTGCGGGAAGATCGGCTTCCTCGAAGTTGTCGCGCATGCGCACGGGCTCGACGCCGCGGTTCGGTCGGTGGGTCGACGGTGGGATCTTGGTGGCCCAGCGATTGTTCGAGACCATCCGCCAGTCGAGGTCAGAGCCCACAGTGCGGGCGCCCAGCGCAGCGGCAGTGAGGAGGATGCCTCCGGAGCCGCAGTAGGGATCGAGCAGCGCCGCATCGGTGAGGGGCGCATGGGCCAGCGCCAGGTTGCACAGCAGCAGGGAGCGCTTCACCGGGAGGGTGGAGGTGCTCAAGAAGGCTCGCTTGCGCAGGTCGAGCTTCGCAGCATCGGCCTTCACGGAAGGCCGGCTCGAAGGCAGCTGATAGAGCAGCAGGTGGCGTGGGGGCGGCTCGGGCAGAGGTCGACCGTTTTGCAGGAAGCGCTGCGCCTCGACCAGCCACAGGCGATGGTCGGGGGTGCGCAGGTCTACCGGCCGGCCTTCGATCGCATCGAGCACGTGGCTGAACAAGGCCATGCGGGCCACGCGCTGGTCGGAATGGCGGCGCTGGCGGGTGCCGAGGCTGCGCGGCTGCACCCGCCAGCTGCCTGTGACCCGCGACCGGATGTGGGCGGCCGGCACCTGGGCTGTGGATGCCACGCAGTCTTCAAGCGTCTCGCCCTGGCCCCAGACTTCAAACACGGCCCGACACCCCACAGCCCCCGCCGCGGTGTCGGCGAGCAGGCCATGGAGGGACTCCGGCAGCGCGGGAAGCTTCTGCACGATGCGGGGCCCCACGTCGCCCCCCTGGGTGGCCACGGGGCGGGGATCCCAGGTCCACTGCACCGGGGGGCCGCCGAGCCGGGTCCAGACCGCTTCAAACTCCGCAAGCCGACTGTCGCCGAGGCGTGCGTAGAACAGTGCGAGGAGCGGGCGCGGAGAGGTCATGGCGGCGGCCGTAACCCTACGGAGCACGCGGAGAGGGCTCCGGTGTTCCTTCTCGACGTCTCTCCTTCGCATTCTCGTCTGCCCCCGCGCGGCGGTACGAGACGACCGTTCGCTCTCCACCTTCCAGCTCAGACCGTTACGGTCCTTCCGCTGACGCGGAGCCCCCATGCCCTCCCCCTCCGAGCGCATCGCTACCTACGGCGAGTTCTGGCCGTACTACCTGTCGGAGCACCGCAGCGCCACGAGTCGCTGGCTGCACTTCGTGGGCACCATGGGCTTCGTGGGCACATTCATCTCCTGCATGGTCGACCGCCCCGCCGCGATGGGCGCCGCCCTCGCTGTGAGCGCTGTCGCCCTGTGGGCCGGGTTCAGGCTGGAGTCCCGGAGATCGGCTGCACCTCTGCTCCTCATCGCCATCGCTGCGCATGCGCTGGCCCACCCCTGGGTGCTGTGCGGTGTGCTGTGGGCCTATGGGTTTGCCTGGGTCGGCCACTTCCGCGTGGAAGGAAACCGGCCCGCCACCTTCCAGTACCCGCTGTGGTCACTGGCGAGCGACCTCAAGATGGTGGGCACCATGTGGACCGGTCGCTTGTGGACTGGCGACAGCCTTCCCGAACCCCGCCAGGTTGCGCCATGATGCATGGGCTGCGACTCGGACTGGCTCTCGCGGCTCTGGGCTGCACCCCACGGCCGACTGTAGCGCCTGCCGATCGGAGCATATTCTCCCAGCACTTGGCATTCCCAGACACACCAAATGGCAGTCCTGTGTTTGGTGAGGCGACTCCAGTGCCCGGTGGCACCCTGCTGCCAGTGCGCCTGCCCCTGTGGCCGGGCTTCGATGCCCACGGTGCCCTCCTTCGACCCACCCAGCCCGTCGGTGCAGGGGTGGTGGTGGCACAGGGTCACTTCGGTGAGGGCAAGTCTAGCCCGGAGGCCCAAGAGATTGCGCTGCGCTTGGTGCAGCGCGGCGCCACCGTGGTGTTGATCGACACCCCCGGCATGGAAGAGGCCGACCGGCCCGGCCGCCACATTCACTTCGACAGCGGCCGCCACCACCGGGCCATGCTCGTGGCCGGCGGCACGAGCGCGATGGGACTGCAGCTGCGGCTGCTCCAGCGCGGGCTGGACCTCCTGCAATCCGAAGGCGCCACCCGACTCGGGGCGACCGGTGCCAGCGGCGGTGCCGTGCAGTCGATGTACCTCAGCCTGATCGACGAGCGTGTGCAGGCCACCGTGCTGGCGAGCTACCCCATGACCCCGCGGGAGGCCCGGGCGAGCGGCTGCCCGTGCGATCAGGTGCCCGGCTGGCCCGGTCCCGACCCCAGCGTGACCGCCGCGGTGTCTGCACCCAGCCTCTGGCTCTCCGATGGTCCCCGCGAGCCTCCCGAGGGCCTGCCCCGGAACGGAACGTTCAAGGTGACCGCCGGTCCACACAGCTACACGCTGGAGATGCAGGGCCACGCACTCGCATTCTTCGACCGTCACCTCGACCTCGGCCCCGCACCCAAAGACGGCCTCGGTCCGGCGCCCATCCAGGCCATCCGCACTGCTGCACTCACCGAGGCCGACCTGGACATCCCAGACCTGCTTCCCTTCCTCACCCCCACCGCCACCTGGACCCCCCAGCGCATCGGTGAGGCCCACCATGAGCTGTCCTGCGACGGCAAGGGCCCCGCTGTCGCCGTCGCCGGGGGAGACAAGTCTGACCAGGCAGCCCTCGTTGCCGCTGGCCTGAAGGCGTGTCTCGTGCGGATTCCGGAAGACACAGTGGCCCACGATGTGGCCATCGCCACCGGCGGAACGCCCTACACGCACGTGCTGAGCGGGGCCCTCGCCGCGGCCGCTGACCGCATCCACGCCGAGGCCATCTACGCGGTGCGGGGCCATGCGCTCGTCGCCGCGGGCACCGGCCTCGACTACGTCGTGCTCGATCCCATCCGCACACCGGCCCACATCGCCCCCGAGCAGGACCCGGCCTGGATCCACGTGCCCGGTGCCTGGTGGGGCGCCCTCGAGCCGGTTTGGTCCAATGCCCTCGCCCTGTCGAACGAGCGGGCGGTCGCGGTGCAGCACCTGCGCACTCAGCTCGTGCCGCCTCCGCACGTCATCAGGAGTGCACCTTGATGGGGCTCTCGCGGAACCGCTGCTCCGCCACCCCATCACCACCACCCGACACTCCATCCATTGCGGCATTGGTGAGGTAGTCGGCAAACTCATTGCCCGGCTCGCCGGCGTGGCCCTTCACCCAGGTCCAGGTCACGTTGTGCTGCTGGATCAGCACATCGACCTTCTTCACCAGGTCCAAGTTCTTGATGGGTTCCTTGCCCTTGCGGGTCCAGCCCTTGCGCTTCCAGCCGTGCATCCACTTCGTGGCCATCTCCACCAGGTACTTGCTGTCGGTGCGGATCTCGATCGACTGGTTGGGCCGCGACAGCGCCTCAAGCGCCTCGATGGCCGCCGACATCTCCATCCGATTGTTGGTGGTGTGCGCCTCGCCACCCCGCTTGGACAGCGCCGCGCCCGATCGCGTGTCGACCAGGATGAAGCCCCAGCCGCCCACGCCTGGGTTCCCCCGACAGCCGCCGTCGGTGTAGGCCACCAAGCGCTTCTCCGAAGGCCCAACGGTGCCCGTGACCGGTGCACCCTCCGGGGCGGGCGGGGGCTCCGGCACCTGTGTAGCGGCCTCTACTGCTCGCGCCTTTACATCAAGCACGATTTGTTCTCGACCGCCAACCAAATCCCATTCCACCGCCCGACCGGACAGCTGCTGGTCAAGGCCCTTCACCAAATCCAGGTTTCGAATGGCGTTGCCGGAGTTGCGCTTCCAGCCCGCCGCCTTCCAGGCCGGCATCCACTCCGTGGCGGTGCGCTGTGTGCCCTCGCCGGTGAGCCGAATCACCACCGCACCGGGAGGGCAAGCCCGCAGTCCCTCCACCAGAGCCATGAGCTCCATGCGGGGACCGCTGCCGCCCCACTCTCCGCCCACCGCCTCGACAGCGGGCGCATCGGACGGCAGCACAGTGTAGGCCCAGCCACCGGCGCGGCGGCGGGTCGTTCCAGCGATGATGAGTTGTGTGGTCATGGCGCCCGCGTATCCGGTCCACCGCCCACCGGGGACTGCGAGTAGACTGCGGCCGTTCTGCGGAGACCCTATGTCTGACCCAACGTCCGACCCCCTGCCCGACGCGCTCACCGACCGCGTGACTGCCCACCTGCGCTCCGTGATGCACCCCGAAGCCCACGTGACCCACCTCAAGCCCATCTCGGGCGGCGCTTGTCAGGACAACCTCAAGGTGGTGGTGGCCGTGCCGGGCCACGCAGACCAGACCTTCGTGCTGCGCTCTGACGCACCCTCCGGCCTGCCCGGCAGCATCGACCGCCGCACCGAGGCGGCCGTCATCACCGCAGCAGTTGCCGCCGGTGTGCCCACCCCCGCCGCGCGCTACGGAGCCGACGACCTCGTGCGACCCGGTGCCCACGCCTGGCTCATGGACTGGGTGGATGGGACCGTGCTCGGGGGCAAGGTGGCTCGATCTCCCAAGCTCTCCCGTGCGCGTGCACTCCTTCCCGCGCAGCTCGGTGGCGCCCTCGCCGCCGTTCACCGGGTGCCCGCGAGCTCCGGGCTACCCATTGCTGGGGCCAACGGAGACCCTGTGGCCTTTGCGGTGGAGGAGGTGTCCCGAATGGTGTCGGCGATGCCCGTGCAGCGCCCTGCGCAGACCTGGGCGGTGCAGTGGCTTCGAGACCACGCGCCCACGCCCACGGGCCACACGCTCGTGCACCGGGACTTTCGCCTGGGCAACCTGATGGTCGACCCCGATGCGGGGCTGGTGGCCGTGCTGGACTGGGAGTTTGCTCGCTATGGCGACCCGGCGGAAGACCTCGGATGGTTCTGCGTACGCGACTGGCGGTTCGGGGCCCTGCACCTGGGGGGTGGTGGGGTGTGCTCTCGGGCCTCGCTATTGCATGCGTATGCGCAAGCATCCGGACGCCAGATTGATATCGATACGCTCGCGTTCTGGGAGATTCTCGGGAACGTGCGCTGGGCGGCGTCGGCGGTGCTGCAGGGGGTGCGGGCGCGTGCTGGGGGGAAGCGCGGGCGGGGGCTGGATGTGGAGTTGCTGTCGATTCCGAGGCGGGCGGCGGAGATGGAGTTACTCATATTAAAACGTATCGCCAAAGCCGATCGGGCTGGAAAGTACAATTGCGTGCGCTTGTTTGACTCGTTTGAGCACCGAAGCCACGTCTTCATGGTGTTTGAGGTGATGAATATGAACATGCGAGAGGTTGTAGATAAA
>CAJWOS010000295.1 GCA_913044235.1 uncultured Pseudomonadota bacterium | reverse complement strand
GGGCGCGGGCGCGGGCGCGGTGGGGCGGTGGGCGCGGGACGGGGGCGGCAGCGACTCGGCAGCAGCGGCCACGCCCAGGACGCTGGCCACAGGAGCCACATCCACACCCGACGCGACGGTTCGAGAGTGCCTGGGCACCACTGGATCCTGATCGGTCGCCACGGCCTGCAGCATCTCGTCGAGCTCGACCACCGTGCAGCGAGCGAGGGGGTCCACCTCCATCGCCGCTGCCAGAACGGTCTGCATTCGCTCCACCACGTCGGGCGGATCAGACGGCCGCTCCAGCTGCGGCGGGAGGTTGTCACACAGCAACTGGAAGCTGTCTTCTGGGTCGATGCGGTCTGCAAATCGCACCACGTGCTTCGCGGTCATGGTGAAGTACAGCAGTGCGCCCACACCGTAGACGTCGGCCGACTCCGTGACCGCCCCCCCCACGAACTGTTCGGGTGCGGCGTAGTGTGGCGTGCCCACAAAAGCGCCGACCCGGGTGAGGTTGGTTCCGAGACTCCCCTGCACCTTGGCGATGCCAAAGTCCGCCACGCGGATGACGGGATCTTCGTGAACGGCGACCTCGCGTGTGAGGAGAACATTTTCCGGCTTGAGATCCCGGTGCACGATGTCCTTTTCGTGCGCTTTTTCCAGTGCCCAGCAGATCTGGCGCCCGACGAGCGCAGCCTGCTTGACCGTCAGGGTGCCCACCCGACGCATGTGGTCGAGCAGCGAGCCGCCGGACTCGAACCGCGTGAGCAAGTAGGGGGAGTGCCCTGCCCGATGCACGAATCCGAGGTACTGAACGATGTTTGGATGGTCCAGCTCTTGGATGATCTGGGCCTCGGTGGCCAACCGGCGCACATACGGACCCTGATCGCGGGCAGCCAGCAGGACCTTGATTGCGAGTTTAGGCCCGACCTCTTCGTTGTCGCCGTCGAGCTCTCGAGCCACATACGTGACCCCCGCCCCGCCCACCGCCAGCATTTTGTGGATGCGGTACGTCCGGTCGAAGAGGTCGCCTTCGGCGAAAATGACGCCCCACCCGCGGGCCGGCTTTTGGCGACGGCAAGAGAGGTTGGGGCACTGGTCGATGTCTTCACTGAAGGTATTGAGGCATCGACTGCAATAGTGCTTGCGAACGGCGGAAGCGGGCACGGGGACTCGCGGGCCAGGAGGAAGGCGCGGAACAGGGTGCTGGTAATCGACCCGGCGGTGCGTCGCATGGCTTGCCTGGCGGCCGAACGGTCTGCTGGTCGCTGTGTGCGGTAAGCTGGGGATGGTTCCAGGAGGCCACATGACTTGTCGCACGACCCCACTTCTTCCCCTGAAAACCGTGTCGCTCGTGCTGTGGGTGACTGTGCTTGGATGCTCGTCGGGTGAGGTTGATGGGCCGAGAAACAAGGTCTCCGACTCGGGCGAAACGATGGGGGATGGCGATGAAGAGGCGGAAGACGAGGCAGCGGCGGTGCGACCCCTCGCTGAGGTCAGTGGCGTGTGTCCCGACCTCTCCGCGACCGGGTTCGTTACGTTTGAGTCTGCGGGCGAGGAACGCAACGCCTCGATCGTTGTGCCATCGGTCCCGAGTGACGACATGCCGTTGGTGTTCTTCTTTCATGGGCTGATGGACCCCGGCTCCACCCCGGAGCCCACGGAATACATGGTGCGCGGACTCGAGCTCCAGAGGCTCGCAAATGCCCACAATGCGGTGGTGGTCGTGCCCGAAGCGCCCATCTACGCCTTGGCCGGATTCAGCTTCTTCCTGTGGGACATCGCACTCGAGACAGATGCCGATCTGGTCTTATTTGACGACCTTCGCACCTGTGTGGCGGAACAGCTGCCGGTCGACCTCAGACGCACAACCGCGTGGGGCTTCTCGGGCGGTGCGCTCTGGACCACCGTCATGGCTTCCCAGCGCGGCGATGCATTTGCGGCCATCGTAGAGGCGTCAGGTGGCAGCGACATTTCCGTGCCCATCTGGTCGGAGCTTGGCGCGCGCTACGAGACTCCGACCCATCCGATGCCGGCGCTGCTCATCTCGGGCGGAGCCTCGGACACCTGGCCCCAGGGCAGCTTCAGCCTTGTGGACTTCGAGACGGCCACGGACAACCTCGAACAGCAGCTGATCGATGACGGACACACCGTGGTGAGCTGTCACCACACTGCAGGGCATACACTGCCCAACCAGGCCTATACGCTCTCGATCGACTGGGTTTTGGCGCACGAGTACGGGATGCCCAGTCCGTGGGCCGATGGCGACCTGGGCACGCACGACGACTGGTGTGCGCTGATGTCTGCGGGTGGCTGAACGCATCGCTCAGTCTGGTCTTCTCGCTCCACGCGCCAGGATGGGGCTGTGGGTTCGCCCGGTCGGGTGGCGTCGTTAGCCGAGACTGCTGGCCGCGTCCGAAGCCGGCCCGACCGTGCAAGCCCTGTGCAATCCAGGCGCGAGCGGATGGTGGGGTGTGGCTTCGGGTTTGGTTGGTGGGATGCGGCTGCCCAGGGGCCGGTCCGTCTACGCTGCTACGCATAGGAGGCGCGCGACTGATGTCCATACTCCCTTCTCGGAACCTGTTCGTCCTCGCCGTCGGTTCGGTCGTTGGTGCCGGCGTGGTTGGTGTGCTCCCCGGATCTCTGTGGGGTGACTGTGAAGCGGCCACGCAGCCCGCCAGCCGGACCGCGCTGGCGCCTGCAGTAGAGTCTGGCGGATCAGACAGGGGAGCCTCCGATCTGACTCCTCGCCGCAGCCGGGGTCGCTCTTCCGCGGCGCGGGGCCCCTTGTCGCCCACGACCTACAACCCGTCGGTCAGCCTTGCCCCGTTGGTCGACGAGCTGGGCCCGGCGGTTGTGCACATCAAGGTGGCCCAGACCGTCGATACCTCGGATATTCCAAGGCACATGCGGCCATTCATCGACCCTGAGCAACTGGAGGGCTTTCGGATGCGCCAGGGAGAGGGCACTGGCTTCTTCATCTCCGCCGATGGGTACCTGCTCACCAACGATCACGTAGTATCCGGTGCGGATGAAGTGACGGTCACCCTTCTCGACGAGCGCACACTGCCCGCGCGGGTGGTGGGGACCGACCCCAATACCGACATCGCTCTGGTGAAGGTCGACACGGACGCGGAGCTTCCCTTCGTGCAGCTCGGCAGCTCCGGTGAGGCGCGGGTCGGCGACCGGGTGGTGGCCATTGGCAACCCCTTTGGCCTGTCGCATACGGTGACGGAGGGCATCCTGTCGGCGAAAGGCCGGGTGATCGGCGCGGGACCCTACGACGACTTCCTGCAGACCGATGCCTCTATCAACCCCGGCAACTCCGGCGGACCGCTCTTCAACCTTCGGGGCGAAGTCATTGGCATCAACACAGCCATCAACCCCCGAGGGCAGGGCATCGGCTTTTCGGTGCCCATCGACCAGGTACAGCCGCTGGTCGAAGACCTGAAAGACGACGGCAAGGTGTCTCGCGGGTGGGTGGGCGTGTCTCTCGACTCGCTTGCCGATCGCCGCGGCACCGTGGTGCGAGGGGTGTTCCCCGGAACGCCCGCCGCGGATGCGGGCCTGGAGGCGGGCGACATCATTGTGGCTCTGGATGGAAAGACCATCGGGGACAGTGCATCGCTTGTGCGGGAGATCGGGATGCACCCGCCCGGCCACCAGGTGGTGCTCAACGTACGCCGCGGTGAACAAGCGATGGATGTGGCGGTGAAGCTCGGAGAGCGACCGGAGCGGGACCAGCTCGAAGGCCGCCGCCGCTGACCGACTGGGCTGCGTGACCGGCGCCGCTTGGACTCTGGGGGGCGCCGACGTGGGCCCCACACTTGCCTGACCCCATCGAGTGTGCTCCCCGCGACGGGGACCCGGAAATGACCTGGCGACACTTTCGACAGCGGCGGAAGTCGCGTCCATGTGGAGGAACTCGACCTCGACATTTCGCAGTCCCTTCAGAGCGATGCCCGTTTCGTGTTGGAGTGTGGGTCTGGCCGAGGTCACGACCGCCCGTCCAGCGCTGCTGTGCTGGTCGGACACCGTGGGCCGGTGCCGGTCAAAGTCGGACTCAGCCCCCCGGCCGCATTCTTCTCGATAAACTTCCCAGGTGGTGTCGAATCCCGTGACTGTCGACATCCTCACACCAATCGCTCCCGACCTCTTTGTGTTGCAGTCCTCGCCAGAGGACGTGCGGACCACCGTGGTGCGCCTGCCCGATGGTGGCTTGTGGGTGCACGCCCCGCCCGCGTGGAGTCCGGCGCTGCACGAGGTGCTCTCCACCGTAGGCGCCGTGGCGCACCTCGTGGCTGTCACGCCTGAACAGGCTGCTCAGCTGAATTCGTGGGTGGCTCAGGTCGACGGCGTGCGCTGCTGGGCCGCGGCGTCTGTGGTCGATGCCACCCTGGACGCCGGGCATCCGATGCCGCCAGTTAGCCCGCTCGATGCCCGGGCCGACTGGTGGTCCCACACCATCGAGTGTCGCACTGCTCGAGGCAACGCCCACGAAGAGGCGCTCTTTCTGCACTTGCCCTCACGCGCTCTCATCGTGGGAGGGCTCCTGGAGACCCGTCATCCGGGAGCGGTCCCCGGCCTCGTGCAGTGGACCGCGCGCGTCACAGGCCGGCCACCCGCGCTTGCGGGGACGCCCGTCTCTATGCAACTGCGGTTCTTTGGGCAGCGACGCACACTGGCGTCGCTGGTGCGATGGGCCCGGTCGACCGAGCCGAGTCGGGTGGTGCCGATGCGCGGTGCGCTGCTCGATGCGCCGTCCGATCTGCTCTTGGGCGCAGGCTGGGAGTGGGTGGGGGCCGACGGTCCCATCCCCCCCATGATGCGGTTCGCGCTGGGTGCCAACCCAGGTGGCGCGGTGGCATTTTTCGTGGCGCTCGCGACGGTATCGGGTCTGCTGCTGGGGCTCGAGCTGCCCGCCCCCTCGGGCATCAGCCGCTTTGCGACGGCGCTTGTGATGGCCGATATCCTCGGCGGTCTGGTGGCCATGGCGAGTCCGGAGACCCGTCGGTGGTGGCGCACGCGTGGGCGCGCCTGGATCGCCGGCTCCCTCGGGATTCATGTGATGCATCCGCTGGCGCTTGTGGCGGCGCATGACGGGAGCGTCGGCTGGGCGCTGGGGCTCTGGATGTTGGCCATGGTGGGGGGCATGTTGGTGTGGCTCTGGCCCGACCGTCGCGGCGCGTTGCCGCTCGCGATGTTCTTGGTGGGCTTCGGCACCATTTTCTTCAGCGCAGATGCTGCGGGGCCGGTGTGGTTCGCCAGCGTGTATCTGTTGAAGCTCGTGGGGTGCTTTTCCTATGGGACCCGTGCAGACCTTGAGGAGTGACCCCAGCCCTCACGTGCCTGCAGCGACCAATCGGTAGATCACACCCCCGCCGAAATCGGCCAGCAGCAGCTCGCCTCGAGCATCCCGACCAAAGCTGGAGATCAGCGCCTCGAAGCGCCCAAGGGCTGACACCGGGGCGGCTCCTGGGACGGTTGCGGGCAGGTCGAGCGCCCATACACGACCCGACGTGAAGTCGCCGAACACGTACTTTCCGGTGAGGGTGGGAATCCGGGTGCCGGTGTAGACGTAGCCGCCGGTGATGGAGGCTCCATCGCGGGCGTGGTCGTAGGTGTAGATCGGGTCGACCAGTCCCTCGGTGCGGCAGCTCGACTTGGGGGAAAAGCACTGATTGGCCTCGCGGATCTTCCAGCCCATGTTGTCACCCGCACCCACGATGCTCACTTCTTCGTGGCGGTTCTGGCCCACATCCCCCACCACCATGCGGCCGTCGGGTGCAAAGGAAAATCGCCAGGGATTGCGCAGTCCGATGGCCCATGTTTCGGGTCGTGCGGTTGGCTGATCGAGGAAGGGATTGTCGGCAGGGATACCGTATGAGCGGCCGTCGCGAGGGGCCTGGGGAGATGCAGTGTCCACATCGATGCGCAGGATGCTGCCGAGCCAGGTGCTGGCATTCTGGCCGTGTCCGTGTGGGTCATTCCGCCAGCCGCCATCACCGAATCCGATGTAGAGCATCCGGTCAGGGCCGAATTGCAGCTGGCCGCCGTTGTGGTTCGCGTAGGGCTGGTCGAGCTCAAGGACAGGTTGGAGTGTGCCTGCAGACCAAGTCTCGCCCTGAACCGTGATCTCGGTGACGCTGATTCGGCCCGCATTCCCGCGTTCGGCCTCGACGGTGTGATGCACATATAGACGCCCGCCGCGTGCGCCGAATGCAGGATGAAAGGCCAGTCCCAGAACGCCCTGCTCCGAGCCATTGGGAGACTCCAGCGAGAGCAGGCGCGTGAGCTCTCGGCCGGTGCCGTGGGCCACAGAAAACACCCGAACCCTTCCTTCCTTTTCTGCCACAAACGCCATGTCGGGATGGCCTGGTGGAAACTGGATGTCGGTGGGTTGGTCGAGCCCGGTGATCAGGGGAGAGAGTCCAACCGGAATGTGAGGTCGCTCGACATCGGCGCCGTCGAAGAGGGGTTGGACGGGTTCGGTTTGAGGGGTTGCTGCATGCGCCGCACCGACCCGGTCGTCCCAGGCGTTTGGGTAGTTCTCGACGACCACGGCCTTGAGGTCGTTGCAGCCACTGGACGCAAACGCGAGCCACGCGCCCGCCACCCATCTCAACCGTCTGTGCATCTCAGTCCTCCTAGGGGGCATTGTGTGCCATCGAAGGGGACCATAGCCCAGTCGTCGGGAGCATTGATAGAGTCGGCCACCCGTCGGGAAGATGCCCGTCGATCGGGTCGTTCCGCGGGAGCGATGCCGCGGACAGTCCTTGCTGTGATTCGATTGGAAATCCCCATGTCTACGATGCTACCCACCGGGTGGCGACTGCTCTCTCTCGCCGACGGCCGACAGGCCATCTGGTCTGAGCTGACCGGTCGACACCTACCGGTGACGGACGCGCTCCTGAACAGCATTCGCAGTCCCGAGCCGCTGCCTGCAGCCATCGAACAGCGGCTCGACGACCTCGGACGCGAGGGGGACTTGCTCATCGATCGGGTCGTCTGTCGTTCAGCCCATGCCATGGTGCTCCCAGATCGGCAGACGCTCTGGCATGCGTTGCCAACCGAGCGCACCGCGGGTGGTTTTTCCTGGCGAGCGACGCCGCTGACCATTGAAGACGTTCGCGTACACCTCGCGGCGAACAACAGCCGCACCGTGCTCCAGGTGGCACAGCGAACCGGCATCTCGCTGCAGGGAGTCCTGGATGCCCTGATGCCCTTCCTGCGGGCCGACCAGCAGGCGTACCAGCTTCGGCGCACAGCACCACGGTCTCGCGACCGCTCGTTGCATCACCTGGTGGCGCCTGCGCGTCCCGCAGGGCCTCGTCGGGCCGACCAATACGATGTGCATGGAGCGACCGCACTCGGGGCATGGCACGAAGACGGGATCGCCGATGCGACCACCCACTTCGACAATGTGGAGACCACCTTCGCCCATGCCTTCGCCCTCCCCCATCCGGCATTGGACGGCGAACCGTATGGCGCACGGCTCTACGATCATCTCGTGGCGAGAGACTTGGTGCCGCGCTCGGCCACCATCCTCGAGGTCGGGCCCGGCACTGGGCAGCTGGCCAGCGACTTGCTCACCGCCGACCGGGGCACCGATCGCCCTCGTGTGGCCCGCTACCTACGTCTCGACCGGTCTCCCGTCCTTCTCGCAGCGCAGGCGGACCGGGCACCCCAGTCCGAAGGGTTCCTGGGCGACGCCACTGCTCCACCCTTCCCCGATGGCTCGGTTGACTTGCTCGTCTCGAACGAAGTCATTGCCGATCTTCCTGCCGTACCGCGCTCGCAGCGCAATGATGGTCCTGTGTCGGCTCGAATCGCTCGGTACGGTCTCACCACATTGTCGGAGGGATCGCTTTACAACTTGGGCGCATGGCAGCTTGTGGAAGCGGGGGCCCGCCTGCTCAAGCCTGGTGGTGCCATGGTGCTCACTGAGTTTGGCGATCTCGACGAGCTGCCCACCGAGACGACTCATCTCGACCACCCGGAGGTCAGCATCCACTTTCGGCACCTGGCCCTGGTGGCGGCGGGTTGCGGCCTGCAAGCCCAGCTTGAGCCGGTGCGCGATCTGCTGAGGGTGCACACCCACACACAGTGGCTCTCGAGGGCGAGCTGGGAAGGGATTCGCGCCCTGCATCGCGCCGAGGGCGCTCACCTCGAAGCCCGCGCCTGGACCGCACGTACGGTACCCCGAATGACTCGGGTGGTGGGGCTGGTCGATGTTCCGATTACCGAAGACGGCCCCGCACCCGTTTTGCAGCGCTTGTGGGCGCTCGTCGCCCGAAAGCCGCTCACGGCGATATGTTGATGCGACCGGAGGCGCAGATGCGAACGACAACGACTCGATGGCTGGTGTGCGTGATGCTGTGTGTGAGTGCGTCCGCCTGTGGAAAGGGCGATGACATGGATGGCGACGAGGACGACACCGTACTTGGAGGACCGTATTCGGGCGCGACCGATGGTGGATCCTTCCGCATCGAGTACGAAACCGACCCCAGCCCAATCCCTTTGAGTGAAGACTTCACGATGCGCACACGGGTCACCGATCCCGATGGACGCTGGATCGAAGATGCTGAGCTTGTGGTGTTGGCAGACATGCCCGCCCATGGGCACGGCATGAACACCACGCCCAGCACCGACTACGACCGCGAAGGCTGGTACGTCACGGAGGGAATGCTCTTCCACATGCCAGGTGACTGGCGGATTATCATCGATGTCAACGCCGAAGGGGTGGTGGAGACGTCGACATTGCCGTACGGCTGTTGCTTTACGGATTGATGGGGCGCTTCATGTCTGGGCGAAGAGTAGGGTGGTTCATTCTCAGCGTGTCTGTGCTGGGTCTGCCCATGTGCGTGATGAAGTCGGATAGCGAGGACTCCGGTGGGTTTTCCGCTGACAGTCGGGACTCTTCGACAGCAGCCGGGTTGGATACCGACGCCGATGTCGATGCCGATGTCGATGCCGACGCCGATGCCGATGCCGATGCCGATGCCGATGCCGATGCCGATGCCGATG